>DASYGQ010000010.1:0-5383 GCA_035999585.1 Bacteroidia bacterium
CGATCGTCCGGTTATCAATCCCGATCGACGCAATCCAACCCAGCACATGTAGATCTCCGCTCTTGTCATAACCATCTCAAACCCGGTCTTCGGCTTCCTCTCTTCGCCTGTCTTTCTCTTTCTCTTTCTGTTTCGTAGGAGGGTCTTTCCCACCTGACAAACTGTCAACTCTTCCTTTTCCCCTCTTCCTCCGTTTTCCCAATCATTCCCTCCTAGGACTACAATCCTCGAGACCCCCATTTTGTGACAGCACAACATCACTTTTTTTGAAAATTACTGGCTTATACGGATGAGAGCCTCCGTGTTTTGTCGTAGGTGTGGCAAAGAATATTATCGCTGGTGTAGAACGACAAAACGGCAGGGGGAAGCTTCCGTTTTCGAATTTTGGGAAGGAAATTTTGAATATCGAACGCCGAACACCGAATGTCGAAGTGAAAACCCGCTCATCAGACCCTGTGCCTTCATGTCTCCCTGATTCTTTTATTTATTCTATTTTTGCGATCATCATCGCCACGCATTTCTGAATGAGAATCACATCCCGGTTTCTGGTATTGCTTGTACTGGCTTTGTTGTGTTCAAATTGCTTGTTCAGCCAGAGCAGCTTCCGTGTGTTTGTGAAAGATGCCGACGACAAAGATCCACTGGCCGGTGTCGTATTGCTGGTATCGGGAACTGCCAACGGAGCGGTGACCGACAAAAAAGGTTTTGCCGAAATCAAAAACATCCCGGACGGAACAGCCATCATTGTTTACCGCTATCCGGGTTTTGAGGAACGCCGGGATACACTCTTATTTCCTCTTACGGGCATTACACCCCTTGAAGTGTTACTGAATGCTCAAATCAGGAGCATGGATGAAGTGGTGATCACCACCACACGTAGCACACGCAGCATCGACAATGTGCCAACACGCGTGGAATTCATTGCCGGTGATGAGGTGGATGAGAAATCAGCCATGACGCCTGGTGATATCCGCATGCTGCTCAATGAAACATCCGGCATTCAGGTGCAGCAGACCTCTGCTGTCACAGCAAACTCCGGCATCCGCATACAAGGGCTCGACGGACGATATACGCAGATCCTGAAAGATGGCTTCCCGCTTTACTCGGGTTTCGCCGGAGGCCTTAGCATTATGCAGATTCCGCCGCTGGATCTCAAGCAGGTGGAGATCATCAAAGGCTCTGCATCCACACTTTATGGCGGCGGTGCCATTGCCGGACTCATCAACCTCATTTCCAAAACGCCGTCCGAAAAAAAAGAACTCAGCTTCCAGCTCAACGGAACATCAACGCTCGGTCTCGACCTCAATGGCTTTTACAGCCAGAAATTCAAAAAGACAGGCATCACACTTTTTGCATCACGCAATTCAGGCGAGGCTTACGACCCCTCGGGAACAGGATTTTCCGCCATCCCCAAATTTGAACGTTATGTGTTTAACCCGCGCCTCTATATTTATTTCGATTCCAGCACGGTTTTGAATGTCGGTCTGAATGCCTCTGTTGAAAACAGATTGGGTGGAGACATGCAATACTTAAAAGGACAGGGTGACAGCATACACCGGTATTTCAACAGGAACATATCCAACCGCTATTCAACACAATTCGACCTGACACATACGTTCGCTAACAAGATGCACCTTTCTTTGAAAAGCAGCCTGAGTTGGTTTGACCGAAGCATAGAGGTTCCTTCTTATTACTTCCATGGGAATCAGTTTTCTTCTTATTCGGAGCTGGCCTGTTCACAACGCAAAGAAAAGGTGGAGTGGACGGCAGGACTGAATGCATACACCGACGATTTCAATGAAAAGGCCGACAGCGCTTTGCTCAAACGCAGTTATGTGCTCAATACGTTCGGGGCTTTTGCGCAAGGTACCTGGACGGCGAACTCCTGGCTGCAGGCCGAAGGCGGCCTGAGAGAAGACTATGTGCTCAATGGCAAAGCATTTACGTTACCGAGGGCGGCATTGTTGTTTAAGATCAGTCCGGAACTCAGTTCCAGGATAGGAGGGGGGCTGGGATATAAGTCGCCCACCGTTTTCACCGAAAGCGCCGAAGCGCTTCAGTACCGGAATGTGTGGCCTGCCTCAAAAGATTTAAATGCCGAAACATCGGCAGGAGCCAATGGGGATCTGAACTTCCGGGAGAGCCTGTTTGAACATGCAGGCTCCCTGAACCTGAATGTGCTGGCCTTTTATACGCAACTGAGCAATCCGCTTGTACTGACTCCGTCCGGTGCCGGATACAGCTTTGTGAATGCAAATGGATTTACCGATACCCGGGGAGCAGAGCTCACTGCAAAGCTGGGCTATAAACGCTATCAGTTATTTGTGGCTTATACTTTGACTGATACTCGCAATCATTTTGATGGTATGAACACGGTATATCCTTTGACCGCCCGTCACCGCATCAATTCCGATCTTGTGTATGAGATAGAGAACCAATGGCGCATTGCGGCCGAAGCCTATTATTACAGCTCACAGCAATTGAATGATGGCACCTGGGGACGTGATTACTGGCTTTGCGGTTTCATGGTTCAGAAAACCGGCAGGCGTGTAACCGTGTATATTAATTTTGAAAACCTGCTGAACGTGCAGCAGGCAAAGTTTGGTCCTTTGAACTCAGGGACAGTGTCCAATCCTGTTTTCGGAGATGTGTATGCGCCGTTGGACGGGTTTGTTGCAAATGCAGGAATCAAGCTGACGATTTGATCAGGCAACAACAGCATGTGCTTCATGGATAAATGGCAGGAAAAGGATGAAACGACTTCCAATGCGCAACTCACTTTCAATACGTATACTGCCTCCCAGTTTATGAATGCTGGCTTTGACAAGATACAGACCCAGGCCGGAACCGCTTGATTCTGCTGTTCCACGGAAATACATCTCAAATATTCTGTCATGGAGGTCAGCCTCAATGCCAATTCCATTATCTTCAAACACCACCTGTATGCCTGAAGCCGATTCAGTAACACCGATCTTGAGGAAAGAAGGAACTGCTCTCCGGTTGCGGTAGCGGATGGCATTTTCGATGATGTTCTGAAAAACAGATTCCAGAATGAAGCGGCTGGAAACAAAAGATGACTGAAGGTTCACCTCATAAGAAACGGAGATATCAGAATAGCCTTCGCAGTGTCCGAGACGCTGAAGCGTTTCAGAAATCAATGAGTGAAAATGAATGGGTTCGGAAATTACTTTTGCATCCCGGATATTCATGCTCTGCACCAGACCGATCAGGATTTTGTCAAGGCGTGCAGTAGACTGGCTGATCATTTCCAGGTATTTCAGGGAGTTCTTATCGGTAATTTCAGTAAAGCTCACATTAACAAGCCCGATGATGGAAGCAAGTGGCCCGCGCAGGTCATGCGATGCTTTGTAGATAAATGTTTCCAGGTCTTTATTGATAGCTGTCAGACGCTCTTCTGCTTTTTTCTTTTCGGAGACATCGCGCAGGAAAATCAGGTTTCTGCCGCCGTTGATTTTTTTTGCACTGATCTCTACATGAATCTCCGTACCGTTCTTTCGCTTCAACCGTCTCTCGTATCTGACTTCCTTGCCTTCCTTCAGGTCATTGAACCGTGCGGGCAGGGTTTTCAGATCTTCCTGAAAAGCCAGATCAATAACACTAACTTCCAAAAACTCCTCTTTGCTATAACCAAGCATGTTACAGGCGCTTGTATTGACTTCGCACAAACGTTGATTTTCATCAGCGATCAGGATGGCATCGGAGGCTTGTTCAACGAGAGATCTGTAACGCAATTCCTTCGCTTCAATTTCCTGCTCCGCTTTTTTCCGTCCGGTGATATTGCGCGAGTAGCAAGCGGTTCCTGTTGCAATCCCGTCTTTCAGGATGGGATAAAAAGATACTTCCGACCAGCGTTCTTCGGGAATGGTATTGCATTCAATTTCTGTAAATACTTCTCCGCTAAAGCCACGCTCGTAGAATTGGATCCAGCGGTCCAGCTGCACCGTAGTAAATACAGGGTCTGTGATACAGTCGCCCGGCTGGATTTCTTTACCTGTGATTTGCCGGATGATTTGCTGGAAAGCTTTGTTGCAGGTGATGAGACATAAGTTCCTGTCGACACTCCACATCAGGTCATCCGTATTGTTGATGAGGGCCATGAAATTCTGACTCTCCGATTCCCTTTTCAACTGTATAAGTTTGAGTTCAGTGATGTCGTGTGCGATACCATGAGCTGAAACCGGGTTGCCGTTTTCTCCGAATTCAAAACGTGTTTCTGTGTTTATATAACGGATGGATCCATCATGCCTGACAATGCGGTATTCTCCGGCAACCTTGCCTTCATTGCCCTTAGACTGTTCAATAAGATCCCTGACAAAAGAAAGATCATCCGGATGTATAAAAGACAGAAATGAATCCAGGGTATGATGATTATCGCTTATATCCAAACCGAAAATCCTGCACTCTTCATCCGACCATATTACTTTGCTAGCCCCGGGCTCAAGGTCCCAGCTACCCACATGCGCCAGCGCTTGTGCCTGATTGAGTCCGGCCTCTTTCTTCTTCAGCTCCAGTTCTGCTTTTTTGCGCTCTGTAATATCAGTTAAGATGTGAATGAAGCCAATGACTTCACCATTCGAGGCAGAATAAGGAGTGGTTCCCATCAGCACCCAGATGACCTGACCATCTTTGGTGCTCATTTGGATTTCGTTTCCCGTTTTCATGGCATACAGGAATAAAGCCGCACCCAACTCCGGCCATTCGCCCGGTTTGAACAAATTTCGGATGGCCATGCCTTTAATCTCTTCAAAGTCATAACCGAATTGCCAGCAGAAGGCACTGTTGGCATGCATAATTTCTTCCTTCCGGTTTACAATGAGAATGCCTTCATTCAGGTTTTCCAGAATTTCATTCCATTGATGCCTGGGAGAATAGTCGAGCAGGCTGTATTTTTTGATTGCCACGAGCGCAGCAATTGAGAACGCAGCGGTGAGAGGCGATTTGAGCGGGATGTAATCGATCCGAAAAACAAGCGGAAATATGGACTCCATAACAATACCGCCGACAATCGGCACGGTAACCCCAAGGGCAAGAAGAAAGGCCTGACTCCGCTGTTGCTTGTTGGTTTTCACCCTAAAGAAATGAAGCCAGAGTAAGCTGAGCATCACCATCGCTGTGAGTGAGATCCAGCTGTGAATGGCATAAGTAATGCCTGTTGGCAAAGGATTCACCACCCAATTCCAATAGGCAGATGGACTGACCACATAAGTATCCAGTCGCGCCACCATCATAAACTCAATCAGAATGGAAGGAAGAAACAAGAGAATGTACAAACCCATTTTGGGCATGGCCTTAAACCATCCGGCGAAGCGAAGCGTGAACAGGAGACCAAAAGAAACCACAAATGCAGAGGGTGCGACCGAAA
>DASYGQ010000026.1:0-17514 GCA_035999585.1 Bacteroidia bacterium
TGCGCTTCAGATTTACAAGCCTGAAATCGGCATCGGATATATCTTCATTGCCAACCTGCTGGCCAGTCTTGTAGCACTGATCCTGCTGATTCCGGATATTTTCAATGTTAAAATCAGGTTTGATGCACATCTCTGGAAACGAATGATTCTGTATTCGCTTCCGCTTATGCTGGCCGGCCTGGCTGGCATGACCAACGAAACCGGTGACCGCCTTCTCCTTAAATACCTGCTTCCCGAAAATATTGCCATCAGTCAGCTCGGTATTTACGGGGCATGTTACCGCATTTCCATCATCATGACCATTTTCATACAAACCTTCCGGTATGCCGCAGAGCCGTTTTTCTTTTCCCAGTCAAAAGAAACAAACTCCAAAGAAGTGTATGCCGATGTCATGAAATTTTTTGTGATCATCTGTTCCATTATTTTCCTGGGCACCATGCTCAACATGTCATGGATACAGCTTTTTGTAGGACCACATTTCCGTTCCGGATTGCACGTAGTGCCTATCTTGCTGCTTGCAAACCTCTGTCTCGGAGTGTTCTTTAATCTCAGTATCTGGTATAAACTGAGCGGAGAAACACGCTTCGGTGCTTATCTGACCCTTTACGGAGCAATTGTCACCCTGGTTCTGAATTTTCTCTGGATTCCTTCCTCCGGTTATTTTGCCGGTTATATGGGCTCCGCCTGGGCCACGCTTATCTGCTATGCCTCCATGATGATGCTTTCATACGTGATCGGGCAACGCAAATATTATATCAAGTACGACCTGGCCAGAATTTTGGGATACCTATTTATATCCTTAACTTTGTTTGCTTTAAGCCGTTTCATTCATACCGGGTATCTGTGGGGTGATTTGTGCTTGAAAAACAGCCTTCTGTTTGTTTTTTTACTGCTCGTTTTCAAACAGGAAAAAAAGGAACTTCAATCCATTATTGAACGAAAACAATGAAAATAAAAATCGTCAACCGTTCACAGCATGCGCTTCCCGCTTATGCAACAGAGGCTTCTGCGGGAATGGACCTGCGGGCCAACCTGTCTGAAACCATCAGCCTTCGCCCGCTGGAACGGATGGCGGTTTCAACAGGTTTGTTTCTGGAGCTTCCCGCCGGCTATGAGGCTCAGATCAGGCCACGTAGCGGACTGGCAGCCAAACACGGTATTACCGTGCTCAACTCCCCCGGCACGATTGATGCCGATTACAGAGGTGAAATCAAAGTCATTCTTATCAATCTCTCCAACGATCATTTTGAAATCCAGAATGGAGAACGAATCGCCCAGATGGTCATAGCCAGTCACGAACAGGCGGAGTGGATTGCCGTGGAACAGCTCGAAGAAACGGAAAGGGGTCATGGAGGCTTTGGACATACCGGAACCAAATAAACGGCAATCACTCAAATCAATCTACCGATACGGATTCAATTTATTCGAAAACAACCCCACAACATCAAAATATGAAGATTATTGTACCAATGGCAGGAATGGGAAAGAGAATGAGACCTCATACGCATACCGTTCCCAAGCCCCTTCTGCCGGTTGCAGGAAAACCCATTGTCCAGAGACTTGTTGAAGGCATTGCCAAAGTATGCAAAGAGCCCCTCGAGGAGGTCGCTTTTATCATCGGGCCATCCTTTGGAAAAGAAATCGAAAAAAATCTGATCGGCGTGGCCGAAAAACTGGGAGCCAAAGGAAGCATTTATTACCAGGAAGAAGCCCTTGGAACCGCTCATGCGATCTATTGTGCAAAGGAGGCATTGTCAGGTAAAGTAGTAGTGGCATTTGCCGACACACTTTTCAAAGCCGATTTTATACTTGAATCCGAAAGGGAAGGCATCATCTGGGTTCAGAAAATTGAAGACCCCCGTGCATTCGGCGTGGTGAAAGTGGATTCACAAAACGTAATCACGGATTTCGTTGAAAAGCCTGAAAACTTCATTTCGGACCTGGCCATCATCGGTATTTATTATTTCCGTGACGGCGATAACCTGAAAAAGGAAATCAAATACCTGCTGGACAACAACATCCGTGAAAAAGGAGAATACCAGCTGACCAACGCCCTCGAAAACATGAAAAAGAAAGGGATGAAATTCTATCCCGGAAAAGTGAGCGAGTGGCTTGATTGCGGAAACAAAGACGCCACCGTATATACCAACCAGCGTGTGCTTGAATTTGTGAAGGATTCTGAAAAACTTGTTTCTGCCAGTCTTAAAAACACAGGCAGCACTATCGTGGCCCCTTGCTTTATCGGAGAAGGCGTAAGCCTTGTCAATTCAACGGTTGGACCTTATGTGTCCATCGGCAACAACAGCCGTGTTGAAAACTCCGTTATTAAGAACAGCATTATACAGGAAAACACAAAGATTTATCAAAGTAATATTGCTGATTCCATGATTGGAAACTTTGTTGAGATTACCGGAGTCAATGCCGATCTGAGTGTCGGGGACCATAACGTCATCAAAAACAAATAAGACCCTTTTCTGAATTCATTCAGAAGCAGGGGAAACAACAAAATGCACTTGCAGCGAACCTTGTCCGGATTTATTCTCATTCTTTGCCTGCTCTGTTCCTGCAAGTCGAAAGAGAAAAGCTCCGCCCATCCCACAGCTGTTCAGGATGCCGACCAGGTAGACGAAAACAGGAGGTTCATGGATGCCTGCAAGGAAAAAATCAAAGGTAATCTTGAGTTAGCCGTTACAGGGTTCAATGATGTGCTGCATGTCGATCCGAATAACGCAGCAGCTCATTATGAGCTGGCCGGCTTGTACAACGCCCAGGGCCGCGCCGATGTAGCCCTCAGTCACGCCAAAGCTGCCGCGCAGGCCGACCCTAAAAATGAATGGTATCTCTGGCTTTATGCACAGATTCTGCAGGACTCGCACAACAACTCCGAAGCTGCCGTTCAATTCCAGAAACTGATCCAGCTCGCTCCGATCAAACTTGAATACTATTACGGCTATTCCGATGCCCTGCTTTACCAGGGGAAATACAAGGAAGCCATTAAGGTCTATGACGAGATTGAACAAAAGCTTGGAGAATCGGAAGAAGTGACTCTTCAGAAAGCCAAAGTATATGAACGCATCGGAGAGTTCGACAAGTCGGTTGCCGAGATCAGAAAACTGATCAGCCAGAACCCCGAAGACACAAAATATTATGTTGTTCTGGCACAGTTGTTCCAGGACCGCAGTGCTCTTTATCAATCCAAAGGCAATACCGCCAAGGCCAAGGAAACCAATGAAAAGATGCATAGTGTGTTTACCGAGCTTCTTCAGAAAGATCCGGCAAACCCCTTTGCACAACTTTCGCTTGCTGAATATTATCTCGGAGTGGAAAAATACGACAGTGCGTATGCCGTATACAAACTGGCGCTGGGTAATGCCGAACTGGATATCGACAGCAAGGTGAAGGTGATCCTGAAATACTATTATGAATCAGAAAAAGATCCCAAGCTGAAAGCTCAGTGTGAAGAGCTCTGCCGGATCGTTACCGAAACAAATCCACACGAAGCCAAAGGACATGCTGTACTGGCCGATTTTCTGTACCGTGAAAAAAGAATCCCTGAGGCACGCAGTGAATACCGAAAATCGATCGACCTCGACAAAAGCAAATATGTACTTTGGAATCAATTGCTCATTCTCGATTCAGAACTGAATGATTATGCCAACATGCTGCTCGACAGCAGAGAAGCGATTGAGTTGTTTCCCAGCCAGCCGATCCCCTATTTTTTCAGCGGGATTGCACAGATCCAGTCACGCAAATTTCCGGAAGCCATCGAGGTCCTCAACGAAGGGCTGATTTATGTGCTCGACAACAAACCCCTCGAAAGTCAGTTTCAGGCTAACCTGGGTGATGCTTATTACAAGATCAAAGATTTTAAGAAATCCGATGAGTCGTATGACAAAGCCCTTGCTGTGGATCCTGACAACTCTTATGTGCTTAACAACTACAGCTATTATCTGAGTCTGCGCAATGAATCGCTCGACAAGGCCGAAAAAATGTCGAAACGCTCCAATGAGCTCGAACCTTCCAATGCCAATTTCCAGGATACCTATGCATGGATTCTTTACCGCCTGGGGAAATACGACCAGGCCAAAGAATGGATGGATAAAGTATTCAAAACGGCTCCGGATCCGGGCGCCACCATGCTTGAGCACTATGGAGACATTCTTTACCACCTCAACCAAAAGGAAGAAGCCCTGAACTACTGGCAAAAAGCAAAAGCAAAAGGAGGCGCATCCGGTTTGCTTGATAAAAAGATCAATGAAAGGAAACTGTATGAATAAAACAGCTGCTCCTTTTTATTTCTCTCCCATTTTGGTTGCCTGCTTGCTGGGTATCTTTATTCTTTCCTCCTGTCACACCTTGAAAAAAAGCACTTCGGGTGTACGTGCCGAACTTTTCAGGCCGGGCGATTGCCGGAACACACAAAGCCTGCTCGACAGCATGAAGTCGCACCAGTTCCGTTTCGAAAGCCTTTCTTCCAAGCTCGACTGTGATGCAAAGGGCGACAGCATGAAAGGCAGTTTTGAAGTCACGCTCCGCATCCGGCGCGACAGTATCATCTGGATGAGCCTGACTGGCCTGGGCGGCATGATAAAGGTGGCAAAAATCTGTATCACTCAGGATTCCGTTTTCCTGGTCAATTACATCGACAAGACCTTTTTCAAAGGCGATTTCAGCTATATCAACAAAATGCTGCAGTCGGATTTCGATTTCGACATGGTTCAAAGCATTCTGATCGGGAACAGTGTTACTTTTTACGAAGAAAATGAAAAGCTTCATTCTTACAGTGAGGATGGAAAATGCGTGCTCAGTACAATCCGGAAGCGTAAACTGAAAAAGCTGGTCAACCGCAACCGCGATCTGACCAAGGCCGATTCTGCACAAACTATCTGGATGGATCCCCCAACACAAAAAATTGCACGCATTCTGTTTAACGATTTCAATACCAAACGCAGCTTCGATGCCAGCTACTCCGATTTCAAGCCCGCATCCAATGGCATGATGATGGCAAGCAATGCGAAATTCCTGATCAAGGCCGAGAAAAAACTGATGCTTCAGATGACCTACAGGAAAATAACACTGAACAAACAGCTTGAATTTCCCTTTGTCACTCCTGGAGGTTATTCCCGGATCTTTATCAAAGAACCCAATGCAGAGCGTTAACGTCCGGCCACTCCTTTTGCGTATCTGTTTTGCCTTCCTGCTCCTGCTGAGCCTGACTGTCTCTGCTCAAAAACAGGACAAAAGAACTCTCGAAAACAAAAAAAAGAAACTCAAAAAAGACATTGAGCTCACCGAGCAGCAATTGCGGGAAACCAAAAACGCAAAAAAAAAATCCATCAGCACCCTGGTTGCTCTTAACAAAAACATTGAAAAAAGAGAAGAGCTGATTTATACTATCAATTCGGAGATCGGACTGATGAGCCACCAGATCGATGACAACAACAACACCATCAAATCTCTTCATGGCGACATTGCAAACCTGAAAAAGGAGTATGCCAACATGGTTTATTTCGCCTATAAAAATCGCGACAACTACGACAAGATGATGTTTGTTTTTGCGGCTTCCGATTTCAATCAGGCTTACAAAAGGCTTAAATACATCGAAGACTATAATAAAGCCCGCAAAAAACAGATTGACCTTATTTCCCAAAAGCAACAGGAGCTCGGTCAGCAAGTGCAGGAACTTGAACATAAAAAATCCGAAAAGAAAGACCTGCTCGGGAACCAGGAATCAGAGAAAAAAGATCTGACCCAGAAAAAAGAAGAAAAGGAACAGGTGCTGACCGATTTGCAGAACAAGGAATCCGTACTTAAAAAGGATCTTGAAAAGAAAAAGCGCGATGCTGAGAAAACGGAACTGGCTATCCAGGCCCTGATCAAAGCCGAAATTGAACGCCAGGAAAAACTGGCAGCCCTGGCAGCCGCCAAAGCCAACAAGACAGAATCGCCCACAAAGAAAAATACGGATGTGGCGAAATCGGCACCCAAATACCACCTCTCCAAAGATGAGCTGGATCTTAACCAAAGCTTTGCAAGCAACAAGGGGCGGCTCCCATGGCCCGTTATTCAGGGTATCATTACCGAAGGCTTCGGAGTTCATGAACATCCATCCATCAAGGATTTCAAGGTGGTGAACAACGGCGTCACTATCAGTACGGGCAAAGGTTCACTGGCCAGAAGCATTTTTCAGGGTGAGGTGACCGGTGTCACCAGCATTCCCGGCGTGGGCAAGCTCATCATTATCCGTCACGGAGAATACCTGAGCGTTTATTCGAACCTCGAAGAGGTATATGTACAAACAGGCGATAAGGTAAAAGCCAAACAAAACATTGGTAAGATTCAGTTCGACTCCGATGAGGGCAAGACCGAAATGAATCTGCAGATCTGGAGGGGCCAGAACAAACTGGATCCCGAAGAATGGCTTTTCCGGGATTAATTCCATAGGTTTATTTGCTAAATGGCATTAAGAATGCCCTATTTCTTGCCATTATCCTGCTTTTCCATATATAATTCGTATCTTTGGGCCTCCATACTTAAAAATAAAGACAATGAAATTAGGCACACCCGAAATCCTCCTTATCCTTTGCGCCATCCTTTTACTGTTTGGTGGTAAAAAGATTCCTGAACTCATGAAAGGAATCGGACAGGGAGTGAAAGAATTCAAAGATGCTTCCAAAGGTTCGGACGAAAAAGACAATCATCCGGTTGAAAAGAAGTAAACTTTTGGTCGTTCATTCTTTTCAAATCATCTTTTTTTAAGTGCGAAACCAATCCTACCTTTCAGGAACCCGGAAGGGACTTCTTGATCATACCCTTACCTGCCGTTCCGTAGTAGAGCAGTTTCTTGCCCGTATTGAAGCAGGCAAACATCTGAACGCATACCTCGAGCTGTTTAATGAAACAGCTTTGCGGAAAGCCGATGAGGTGGATGTTCGCCTCCGTGCCGGAAAGGCCGGAAAACTTGCCGGGATGGTGATCGCGATCAAAGACAATATCTGCTTTAAAAATCACCGCGTTTCCGCATCTTCCAAAATACTCGGGAACTTCACATCCCTTTACAGCTCCACCGTTGTGGAACGACTGCTCGCTGAAGATGCCATCATCATCGGACGCTGCAACTGTGATGAGTTTGCCATGGGAAGCTCGAATGAAAACTCAGCTTTTGGTCCTGTACTGAATCCCCACGATAACAAACGCGTTTCCGGAGGATCCTCCGGAGGATCAACAAGCGCCGTGGCTGCCGGCCTCTGCCATGCAGCACTGGGCACCGACACAGGCGGCTCTATCCGTCAGCCTGCCTCCTTCTGCGGGGTTGTTGGATTGAAACCCACCTATGGCCGGGTATCCCGTTCAGGCATTATTGCTTACGCCTCCTCTTTCGACCAGGTCGGGCCCATCACTCATTCTGTGGAAGATGCGGCTCTTATCCTTGAAGTGATGGCTGGCATGGATGATGCCGACGGCACACTTTCATCCAAACCTGTACCTGCATACTCTGAAGAAATAAACAAGCCGCAGACAAAAACCCGCATCGCCTATATCCGCGATTGCATCGAACACGAAGGCCTCGACCCCGAGATCCGCGCACGTATGCAGGATCTCATCGCAAAGCTTCGTGCCGAAGGTCATACTGTAGAAGCCGTGGATTTCCCGTATCTGGAATTTCTTGTTCCGGCCTATTATGTTCTGACTACAGCTGAAGCCAGCTCTAACCTTTCACGCTATGATGGTGTGCATTTCGGTTACAGAAGCCCAAACGCTTTTGACCTCGAAAGCACCTATAAAAAATCCCGCAGCGAAGGCTTTGGAACAGAAGTCAAAAGCCGGATCATGCTTGGTACATTTGTGCTCAGCGAAGGATATTACGATGCCTATTATTCCAAAGCTCAGAAAGTACGCCGCCTGATCCAGGACAAGACCAACGAGATTTTTAAAAATCACGAATTCATCCTGCTTCCTACCACACCGGGAACAGCTTTTGCTTTCGGTGCAAATTCAGCGGATCCCATCCAGATGTACCTGGAGGATATCTTCACCGTGCATGCCAACCACGCCGGTATCCCAGCCATCTCTCTCCCCCTGGGAAAACACAGCAACGGTCTTCCTTTCGGTGTTCAGCTCATGGCCCGGCATTTTGAGGAATCCGCTCTTTTGAAGTTCTCCAAAACACTTCTCGAAACGGCTTAACCCATCTCTTTTCTTTGATTTGATCTCAAAAAGGAAACCTTAGTAACAGGGCTTGGTTGGAAATTTCCGTTGCCAGGCCTTTTTCTCCTCCTCATTTTTTAGTACTATTGTATATTGACAAGATTGAAAAAACGTCGATTTATTGGCTTTTTGTTTGTTTTAACCGAATTTATGGCTGAAAAGCCTTAAAAAAACACAACAAAAACCTTATTTTTACGTATCATTATATAGTACGCGTATCCCCGCCCCATGAAAACAAACAGGTATACCTATTTATGTCTGGCTCTCGCCATGGCTGGCCTGTTGTTGTCATCCTACCCTGCCCTGGCTCAGAACGATAGTCTGCGCATGAAGGATGACCCCGTTGTTTCCATGCTCGACAGCCTGGGGCGTATGAACTTCTTCAACAAGCCTCAGAAGCCTCTCAAGACCAAGTACAACATGGCTCCGGATTCCATACCCCGGCCCGAAGACCTGATTTACGAAGCCCGGATGGCTAAGCTCGATGCCGCCTCTCCTTTCGATCTGGTTTATAATCCTGTCGTCAAAGGTTTTATCGACCTGTATGTCTTCCGCAAAAGAGAACTGGTATCCCGCATGCTCGGTCTTTCCCAGCTCTACTACCCGATGATGGAGGAGGTGCTCGACAAATACAGTCTCCCGCTCGAACTCCGTCACCTGGCCGTTATTGAATCGGCTCTGAATCCCAACGCAAAATCACGCTCCGGCGCCATGGGCCTATGGCAGTTTATGTTCAATACAGGTAAGCTGTACGGACTTTACAATACTTCTTATGTGGATGACCGGTGTGACCCTTACAAGGCTACCGTAGCCGCTGCCGAATACCTGAAGTTCCTGTATGGCCTGTTTGGCGACTGGCAAATGGTGCTGGCAGCCTACAACAGCGGACCCGGAACCGTGATGAAAGCCATGCGTCGTTCAGGAGGAAAGAAAACTTACTGGGAAATCCGCCCCTTCCTTCCCCGTGAAACGCAGAGCTATGTACCTGCCTTCATCGCCGCCAATTATGTAATGAACTATTATGGGGAACACAATATTTATCCGGCACAACCCCGGAAAAGTTTTTTCGAAACGGATACGGTCAATGTCAAACAACAGCTGAGCTTCGAACAGGTGTCGACGGCGCTGAACATACCGATGGATGAGCTCATCTTCTTAAACCCGATGTACAAAAGAGCGGTGGTTCCTTATCCGGTCGACAACAAGCCTTATGAACTCATCCTGCCGGCCGACAAAGTGGGCAGCTTCATCAGCAACGAAACGGTTATTTATTCCTGTCTGAAAAAAGATTCCGCCTCCCTTGTTTCCGGCAAAAGTATGTCGGCCCAGGAGGTGCGTAAAATTTATACCGTTCGGCGTGGCGAGCACCTCAACATGATTGCACGGTCCTGCAAATGTACCGTGGATGATCTGCGTACCTGGAACGGTCTCAGCAGTGCATCGGTGAGGCCCGGTCAAAAACTTGTTTTTTATTCGTCCGACACACGCCCTACCCTTACCACCCTTCCTTCTGTTGCCAAGAGCTCCGCTGCGCCTGTCACCACGGCCATTGCAAGCAAACAGAATGTACAGCCGCTTTCCGGATCCGACACATACGTATACTATACCATTCAAAAAGGCGACACCCTGTGGACCATCAGCCAGCGCCACAATACGACCGTAGATGAAATCAAAAAGCTGAATGGTTTCGGCAAAGTCTACCGCCTCACTCCCGGCAGCAAAATCAAATTATCCAAAGCATAGAACATCCCACATGAACCGATACTTCTCCGTCTTCTTTATTTTTCTCTTCTTCATCACACAACCCTCTTCTTCCTCAGCCCTTACGATCAACGATCCTCCGCAAATTTCCAGGACTGTTGAGAAAATCACCGGCACCAACGAATACAAAGTGACCATCACCATCAAAGGGCATGGCATCAAGGGTTTTGTGAAATACACCGATTTTCTTCCTGCCGGCGCCGTGGTCAGCTTCGAGCCCCAGGCTAACTATGATGTGAAGCATGAAGGCGATGTCATTAAATTTATCTGGACTGTTTTCAGCAAAGACGAGGAAACAAAAGTGTCTTACCGTATTTCTTTCCCGGGCATCCCGGGGTTTTATTATCGCGGAGAATTAAAATACGTATCGAACAATGAAGCCAGGGTTCTTGACCTTGGGCAGCCCGATATTCATGTGATTCAGAAATAGATCTGCGGCGTTTATAGACCGCGGATTATCATGATTGTTATGATAAAAAATGATTTGTTTAATCATGACAATCATAATAATCATGATAATCCGCGGTCTATAAATTCAGTGGATATTCTTCAATCTGATTTCCGGCGAATATTTTTCCATCATTTCCTTCGTATCCTCAAAAGCTTCCTTCATCTTCCGCCGGCCGGATGAATCCACAAAGGCGGGCAGGTTATTTCCGAAAACCATTTCTGCCGGCAATACGATATGCTTTCGCATTTTCGGATCGCTGGCCCTGTATACCCAGGTGGGGATATAATCGGCTTCCGGTTTCAGGTATTTTCCCCGGGTGATGTTTTTACGAAGCGTGAGCGTGAAAATCAAACCGGCATCGGTATAGCGATGGTATTGATTGGAAAGGAAATTACCGAGCGACCAGGCCACAATGCCTGAATCAAGTGTTGCCTGAGTGGTTTTGTAATAATTCACCGGACTGATCACATGAGGATGTCCCCCGATGATAATGTCGGCACCGTACTCCATGCTTTTCCTGACAACCAGTTTCTGTGCATCGGTGGGATCACTGATATTCTCTTTTCCGTAATGAAAATACACAAGCACAAGTTCCGCTCCTTGTTTCCGTGCCATCCGGATATCCCGTTCTATCGCTATGGTATCGATCACGTTCAGCATGTAAGCTCTTTCCTTCGCCGGATAAGCGCCGTTTGTTCCGTAGGTATAATTGAGTACGCCAAGCTTCATCCCCTTTACCTGAAGCACCCTTACCGAATCATGATCGGCCTGTGAGCGGAATGTTCCTGTATGTCCGATTCCCTTCTTATCGAGGATGTCGAGTGTCCGCAAAAGACCTTTCTCCTGCGTATCCATGCTGTGATTGTTGGAGGTAACCACAAAATCAAAGCCGGCATTTTTCACTGCATCGGCATACGAATCGGGCGCATTGAATGTGGGATAACCTGCAAGCGGAATATCTGTACCCGCGAAAGTCAGTTCCAGATTACCCATCGTGAGATCCGCCTGCTCCAGATAGGGTTTCACAAACGTGAAGCTGGGATTGAAATCGTATGTGCCATCGGCATTTTTTGAATTTTCATACTGGGGTACATGACACATGAGGTCGCCGGTAAAGGAAATGCGGGCAGAGACAATGGAATCTTTCACCGGAGCAAGAACCGTTGGTTTAGCTATTGTCTCCGGCAGCGCATGACGTTCAGGAACAAAAACCAGGACGATGAACAAAATGAATGAGCAAAGAGAAAGAAAGGGATTCATTCCTTAAAATTACAACATTTGCCGTATTTCCTTCGTCTTGACTTTTGTTTTAGTCTGTAATTTATGTGTTAAGGAAACAAAGAGCCGGAGGGTTAGGTTCGTGTTGTGATAATAATGTTCTTATCATTCAACCTCCTCCTGTCGTTATTTGATCCATTTCTACAGGAGTACCACCCCCTCCTGTCGTAATTTGCGCCGCAAATGAAGAGACCTGCGCTGTTTGTGTAGATATACCACCCCCTGTCTTTAGACATACCGCCTGTCTCTGTACACACCTTCACTTTTTCTGTAGACATACCACCACCTATCTTCAGATACCTTCGCTCTTTCTGTAGACATACCACCACCTATCTTCAGATACCCCGACACTTTCTGTAGACATACCACCACCTATGTGTAGATGCCTTCACTTTTTCTTTAGACGTACCACCACCTATCTTCAGATACCTTCACTTTTTCTGTAGATATACCACCACCTATCTATAGATATACCACTACCTATCTTCATTTACTTGCGCCCTCTCTGTATAAAAATTAAATTTTGTGTAGATATACCACCCCCTATCTACACTCATTGATCACCTATCTACACAAATAGCGCAGGTCTCTTCATTTATTGTCGACCTATCTACACAAACAGCTCAGGTCTCTTCGTTTATTGTCGCCCTATCTACACAAACAGTTCAAATCTCTACGTTTATTGTCGCCCTCTCTACACAAACAGCTCAAGTCTCTACACTTATTGTCGCCCTATCTACACAAACAGCTCAGGTCTCTACACTTATTGTCGACCTCTCTACACAAACAGCTCGGGTCTCCACGTTTATCGCTTACTTCCCGATCGGGGCAGAGCAAGCATCGATACTTGAAAGGAGTCGCATTGGCAAGCCCAAAACTGTCATTCAATCAATAGAACCGGCAAATGGCTAAATGGGGCCGGGGAAAGCGAGAGAGGCGGTTTATTGTTTACCTTTCATACTGTCCAAAGAACGATGAATGTTTATCAGTCACGTTGTTGCGCAAAGATAAAGTCCATGAAAGCGATTTCAAATAAAATCAGGTTATTTCCTTGCTATTTTTTATTGGACAGTATTTTGGAGCAGCGATGTTCAGCATACTACCTAACCTTTGCCAAATGAAGCTTCAAGCTGCTGTTTTGCTAATTATTCTGATTCGTTTTACGGTATCTGGACAAGAAAATAAAACTTCTCCGTCTTGTGTCGATGTATCCAATGCGGTTATTTCTCCAGGAATTATATTGACTGCCGATGACGAAGCGGGCCAGATTGCTTTATATGGAAAATACAAGTCCATTGTAAAGAGGGCAGACTCCCTCTACAATACTCACCGTCACTGGGACCTTGCGAAAAAAGCCTACGAAGAAGCACTGGTCCTGAAACCGGATGAATTATATCCGCAGGATAAACTAAAGGATATAATCTGGAATCATTACGAAACACTGGATACTGTTAAATATGCAGCAATGCTGTCCTGTCCGGCCCGGTACCCGATGCAAATCAGAGCCGACTCCTTGTTCGATTCTCAAAACTATGCACTTGCCAAGGAGGAATACAAAGAGGCTTTTTATTTCAAACCCTGGGATCGTTATACCTCTGAAAGAATCAGACTTTGTAATCAATACCTCGATATTGCAGAAGACACAGGGCTTGTCACAACGTTCTTTGAGTATTATTCCAGTCGTTTTCAAGTGCTTTCACCTTTTCCACTCAAAGAACTTAAACTGATTGTCACCGATTCAAAAGGGAAGAAAGTCTATGAAAGCACAAATTTCGACAGTCAAAACAGTACGGGATTCGACCCGCAAGCCTTACCGGATGGAGATTATGAGACCATCCTCACCTGCAAGACAATGTATCGGGGAAAATTTAGTAAACATAAGCGGGTTTCCGGCCTCTACAAAAAACAGCATTCCGGTGGTTAATTTGTACAGTAAAAAACCAGTTGAATCATGGAAAAGCACTCAATAAAATTCGCAGCCGACGCCCAACACGCCCTGAAGCTGATGGCAAAGGTACACGCAACAGCAACCGAAGAAGATTTGCTGGAACTGTTCATCTCGGAAGGGATTGAAGAAAAGCATGCCATCGAAATCATCGTTTTCCTGCCGATTGCCTTTTGCAGAAGGATGATTACAACAGTCAGCTGGAAAGATGAATACATCGAAATACCCCAGAACGGCGCACCGCTCAAAAAGAAATTCAGAGACAATGAATACTACCGGATTATTTATGTGATGGTCGACAAATATTTTTCGGAAAGCCCTAAACGCGATGTTGTTTTAGGGATTTCTGAAATGAGTGCGGAGTTTGTGGCTTTCAATGATTTTGTGAGGGATGGAGGGATCTTGGAGAATATGCAGCCGGGGATTCCGCGGATTGTTAGGTAGAGGAATAGCAATGAAGTTTGGTATTGTAATTATTTGGGCATGTCCCCCAGAATAAAGTGCTATTGAGATTAAAATAAATATGGAAATCAGAGTAGCACTTTAATCCGGGGGCCGGGCTTTCGGCACTCGCTCTTTGCAGGTCAGGAATTCTTTGGACTTTTCGATTTAACGTAAATGTCTGATCTCCTCATCGAAGGCCGTCAATGCAAAGGAGCTCAGACAAAAATGCCTCTATCCCTCATGCAAAAAACGTCTCCATGATATAGGTCGTGATTGACTTTTAGGATGTTTCAAATAATAATGATTTTCACGTAGGGATGCCTTTGGAGCAAATTCGCACCAATGGGTCAACATTTCATAGCAATGAAGGAAAGCAATCTATCTTTAATTTTCTAAATTGGTACTCAAAGTAACATCCAACCCAAGCTCATACCCTAAAGACAATGTTCTGGAATACACCCAAATTACCAGTTACTCAAAATGACCAGGAGTGGACCGAAGACTCTCTTCTTTGGTTGAAGGAACAGTTTGGAGAAGAGTTCCTGAAAACAGTTTCTATAAAAACGCCAACAACCAAATACTTCGACAGAAAATTCAACCGAACGGAAGAGGACGCAGTTTTTGCCTTGGGAAAGATATGCGAGTACATGTCGGTTGATCCCAAGACAATTTACCTGTCGTTTTATGGACAGGATGATATTGCGGCCATACACAAGCTTCCGCAGGGAAGGCAATCTTCGAAAACCCCTGCGGGATTATACACTCAGTGGCAAGAGGGGTATACTGAAATTGCTTTGAACCTGAAGGAACTGGAAGACCCAATCTCTATGATTTCCACAATGTCTCATGAAATTTCACATGTAAAACTCCTGGGTGAGAAACGAATACTGACGAATGATGAACCATTAACAGATTTGGTTTCGGTGGCTTTTGGGTTCGGAATTTTCAGAGGCAATTCTGTATTCAGAATGAGGCAATGGCAAGGTGACCGGACTCAAGGCTGGGAGATGTCAAAAAAAGGATATCTGCCTGAACAGGTTATTGCATATGCAATGGCATGGATAGCGGCTTATCAGGGAGATGAGGACTGTGTTTGGAGTAAGCATCTGAATAAAACAATGTCTGGTCTCTTTGAAAGCAGCAAAGCATACATAAAAAAGCATCCTGAAAAGATCCGTTTTGAAGGCACATCAGGCAACCATAAATCAACTCTTGCGCAAACAACCCCCTCCGGTAATAGTAAGGTTCCAGAACCTGTTTCCTATAAGAATGCCCAATTTTTACCAATTCAGGAATCAGAGGGAATTCCTTTGCCAGATATCAATGGGAAGTGGGCTGGTGTACTTATTTATGGCAGAGGTTACGGTGCAAAAGCAAATTCAGAATTATATTCTTCTATCAAGGTAAAGGTTACCGAGGAAGATGAATTTGAAGGGACCGCCACAGATATTAAAGGAGTTGGAATGAACCCGGATGGCGGTACGGTGACAGGCTTTATTGACGGGAACAAGATTAGCTTCATAAAAAAGTATAAATCAGTGTGGATGATGGGCAAGGATGGGTTACCAGAGCGCATGAAGGATGAGCCTAGCCCTGATATTTGTTACTCTGGTCGCTTTAATCAGGCCAAGGGGGAATATGAAGGAGAATGGGTTATTGAGCGCAGTAAAGGTGCCGCGGGGAGTGGCACCTGGAGAATGAAGAAGGATGAATCTATTTAAAAATTCCGATTAGATAAAGACCTCCCTTCTGAGTTCCTTCGGCGCAAATCCGAACCAATGTATGAACATAATGCAAAAATTGGCCCGCAATAATATGAAACATCCTCTCGCGTTTACAATCATAATCATCTTGTCACTGACCAACAATATATTTTCCCAAAGGGGTAAGAACCGAGATGATAAGCAGAAGAGTAATCCCACTTCAATTATTAATAATCCTAAATTTATTTCAGAATGGAAGAAGGACAGCCTTAGTTGTATGGGCTTAAGATACACGTATGCAAAGTATCTCGATTCTGAATCCTCATCGCTGAAAGGGAGCGCTTTGGCAGGCATTGAGTCAGTATTTGGAAAACCGAATAGAATCAGTTCAGATGAGCCCTCAAAAACGATAACGTATATTTATTACTTGAAAGGCTTCTGCAACCCAAGAGAACCAGAAAATGAATTTCACTTCTTTATTGCATTCAAAAAGAATAAGGTCATTGCCGCCGGGATTCCGATCCCATAGATTGGTTATCCTTGGAGTTGCAAATTCGCCAACGGGTAACTCAGAAAATTTAATATCGCCTTGAACATTAAATGAAAATGACACTACATTTAAATATTAAACATGAATGATTCCATTTCAATAAAGTTGAAACAATTTCTTGAAGAACGGCGGATAAATAGCAAAGATCCTTTAACAAAGGAAACACGAATTGAGACCGATTTAGACATTACAGGAACAGATGCAATCCAACTTATTTTAGAATATGGAAAACATTTTAATGTGAATGTTTCTGAATTCTTGGCGGCAGAATATTTCGAAGCAGAAGGTTCTTTTCCCTGGTTTAATTTTAACAAGAAAAGAAACAAAAAAACGCTGACTATTTCTCATTTGGAAAAAGGCATCCGTGCTGGACGATTGGATGAAGAAATCATCAATTCATGATTTGAGAGTATTTCTCAAGATTTTTCAAAAAAAACAGGCAATGTGTAAATATTAGCATAGCCAATAATCCTGTTATGGGTTGACTATACTATGTGAAGAAAGACCATACCCTTAAACAATGTAAGGACTAAAGCGAACATGAATTTTCAGAATTCATAAAGGAATACAAAAGAAAACAGGAATTAAAGAAGAAAAAACACCCTAAAGCAGC
This sequence comes from Bacteroidia bacterium, assembly GCA_035999585.1. Lineage (GTDB taxonomy): Bacteria > Bacteroidota > Bacteroidia > Palsa-965 > Palsa-965 > Palsa-965. Next base: position 16,954 of record DASYGQ010000026.1, read on the forward strand.
GTAATAATTTATTGACGTTTTTATGTTTCAAGCCTTGATACTTCAAGGCTTTTTTATTGTTTTTATCTCTGGATTCTCTATTTTTATCACAGATAAAATGACTAGTCACTATAATACGATGCCTAAAAACCCGAAAAAATACGCCGATGAAATGACTCCGGGAGATATTTTTCACCCCGGCGAATTTGTCAGGGATGAACTGGAAGCACGGAACATGTCCCAGCAGGAGCTTGCGGATAAGCTTGATATCAGTAAATCCGAAATGAGCCTTCTCTTAAACGGTCACCGGAACATTACCCCGGCTATTGCCATCCAATTGGAAAAAGTCTGGAGAACGGATGCGGAAGTATGGATGAATCTTCAAATCAGGTATGATATTGACATCCTGAAAAAGAAATACAAAGATGCTTTGCAAAAGACCAGGCTCCCGCAAAAGAGAAAAACAACTCTGAAAAGAATAATAGCAGCAGCCCGATAGGCTTAAAATTAAAGAGGAGCCTCTGGAACCATTCAGAGGCTTTTTTATTGTCCGGTTGCTAAATTACATGGATCTTTAATCAC
>DASYGQ010000142.1:0-9325 GCA_035999585.1 Bacteroidia bacterium
GACAGACGCTGAGCGCTTGGACAGCCATTCTGGATGCCGGAATGCTGGGCGTGCAGGAAAATCGTGTCATGCCATTCGCTCCTGTGGAGATGGATCAGAATATACCCAATCCTTTCCATGAAAACACCGCGATTCATTTTGACCTTACCCGAAACAGTGTGGTAAGCTTGTATGTAACCGATCTGCTTGGGCAAAAAGTAGCCGTGTTGTATGAGAACCAGAAGATGGATAAAGGCGGGCATGATTATATTTTCAATGCCAGGGCTGCCGGACTACCTCAGGGTATTTACAATTATTCGCTCGAAAGCGAACGGAACCGTGTGACCCGAAAAATGAGTGTGTATTAAACACATTTGTTCTTTTTAAATTTCTGAATGCAATAAAACCATGCTGGATTTCGTGTTTAAAAGAGTGAAGAACCTGTTTTGCAACCCGATACGGATTGTTATTTGTTTACTGTGTTTATTAAGCTCATACGGAGCTTCTGCATGTAAGTGCAAAGAACATCCGGTGTTGAACAAGCAGCAGTGCGATGTTTACGATTTGATTTTTGAAGGAAGCGTGGATTCCGTATCAGCCTGCCAGGATGGTTACAGCGAGGCATACTTTACTCTTACAGGCCTTTATAAAGGTCATTCGGAGGAACATCTTGCCTTACGCTTTGATTGCTCGAGCGATTGCCAGATGAGTTTCTCCCCCGGGGAACGTTGGATCATTTATGCTCAATACTACAAATACGGCAAAGCCCAGGCAAACTTCTGCAGCCGGAGCAGGAAGAAGACGGATGCGGGTGAAGATTATTTTGAAGCTCTGAATCACATGACCTATGCCGCAGAGATTACTTTTTTGAAAGATACCTTCGGCGTTCAGAAGGTTTCTGTCAGAGAAAATACAGCCGCTGCCGAAAGGAAACTAATACAACCCACAGCCTATTGGAAGCTTTGGTTGTTACTTATTTCGATGATTGTCTTGTATATTATTTTTTACCTGGTTAAAAAAATGCCCTGAATATGAGTCTTAAGTTTAAATCACATCCATGGCATGGTGTATCCATCGGAAAAGAAGTTCCTGAAGTAGTGACTGCCTTCATTGAAATTGTACCTACGGATACCGTGAAATACGAGATCGATAAAGAAAGCGGTTATCTGAAGATAGACAGGCCTCAGAAGTTTTCAAACATCGTTCCTTCCCTCTATGGCTTTATTCCGCAAACATATTGCGACAAACGTGTGGCTGAGCATGCAACGCGCACCACCGGCAAAAATGTGACCAAAGGCGATGGCGATCCATTGGATATCTGTGTGTTATGCGAACGAACGATCACACATGGCGATATCATTCTAAAGGCAAAACCAATTGGAGGCTTCCGGCTGATCGACAAGGGAGAGGCCGATGATAAAATCATTGCCATCATGCACGGGGATGTCTTTTATGACGCCTGGAATGAATTGACCGATGTGCCTGATCTTATAATCAACCGTCTCAAACATTATTTTCTTACCTATAAAAACCTTCCGGGCCAACCCATTGTCTGCGAGATTGCTTCCATCTACGGAAAAGCGGAAGCACAGCAGGTCATCCGTCTCAGTCAGCAGGATTACGGGGATTGGCTCGCAAAGAAGTAATAGTATGGCAATCATATACTGCATACCCGGCACGGGAGCAGACGGCAGGCTGTTCTCAAAGCTTCGCCTGGGGGATCATGAAATCAGGCATGTGAAATGGATACTTCCTCACCGCCGGGAAAAACTTCAGCATTATGCACTCCGGCTTGCAGAACAGATGGATACCACGCATCCCTTTGCACTGGCAGGTGTTTCGCTGGGCGGAATGCTATGCGCTTCGTTAACAGAAGAGCTGAAGCCTATCCGAACCTTTGTCATTGCAGGAAGTAAATGCCGCAGCGAACTTCCTCCCAAACTGCGTTTGCTGAAATATTTCCCGTTTTACCGATTACTGCATGACAGAGCTTATGTACATGGAGCTTTGTTGTCGAGAAGAATCTTTGGGTATAAAGGAAAGGCCGACGGCAGGCTCTTCAGGGATATGCTCAACAGCGCCCCGGAGGGTTATTACCGCAGAGCAACAGATTGCGTGGTGAGTTGGGATGCGGAATCCTATCCGGAGGGAATCATCCACATTCATGGGAACCGCGACCGGATGCTTCCGATCGATTGGGTCAAAGCCGATTATGTGATTGATGGAGGATCCCATAATCTCCTGTATGACCATTCCGACCAAATTAGTGATATTATAAAGAAAGAGCTGGAAATGGCTGTTGCAAAAGATAAGTAAAGGGAGAGAAGACTATAATTCAAAAAGGATGGACAAGCTTTGTTTTATTTCCCCAATAACACAAATTCTATAATATCAGCACCCATCCTCAGTGCTTTCGTCCGGCTTTCTTCCGGATCGTGGTGGACGGATGCATCTTCCCAGCCATCTCCGATGTCAGCCTCGTAATCATAGAAACAAACAAGGCGTCCATTGTAAATCAGACCGAAGCCCTGTGGTGCTTTGCCATCGTGTTCATGAATTTTTGGAACACCTTTGTCGAAGTTGTATTTCTGATGATAAATAGGATGGGAAAAGGGTAGTTCCACAAAATCCAGTTCCGGAAATACTTTCTTCATCTGGGTGCGAATGAACTTATCCATGCCATAGCTGTCATTGATATTCAGAAACCCTCCTGCAATCAGGTATTTGCGCATGTTTTCAGCCTCCTGGGCACTGAATACCACATTCCCGTTTCCGGTGAGGTGAACAAAAGGGTAATTGAAAAGATCCGGGCTTCCGGGTTCGACGACGGCTTCCTCGGGATTGATTTTTGTGCCCAGGTTCTGATTGCAGAAAGCAATAAGGTTGGGAAGTGAAGTTGGGCTCACATACCAGTTGCCTCCTCCTTCGTATTTGAGACGGGCTATTTTATAGGTATAAGTGTTCTGCGCCGTCACACAGTGACAGAGCAGTGTAAAAAGCAGAGCGGTATGTATTCTGAATTTAGTCATTGATCAGATGGATAGTATGGCAGGCTGCCAGTGCGGCTGTTTCCGTACGCAAGCGGCTTTGCCCGAGGCTTATTTCCTGAAAGCCGTTTGCCAGAGCCAGTGCGATTTCTTCACTTGAAAAGTCACCTTCAGGACCGATGAGAATGAGTGCATCGGTATTCGGGGTGTATGATTTTTTCAATAAAAGGGGAGTCTTTTCATCCCTTTCGCAATGGGCAATGAATCTGGAACCTTTCCAGGATTCGCTTGCCTTGATGAATATTGAAAACGGGCAGGTTTCATGGAGCACAGGTTCATAAGCTTTGATGCTTTGCTTCATGGCTGCGACTGCAATTTTATGGAGACGTTCCGTTTTAACGGTCACACGTTCGGAATGATCACATTGAAGCGGGGTAAATTCGTCAAGCCCGAACTCAACGGCCTTTTCCAGGAACCATTCTGTCCGCTCCATGTTTTTGGTGGGAGCCATGGCGATGTGAATCCTGAAATTGCGCTTGCCATATTCTTTTAACACATCATTCACCCGGATGGTGCAGCGTTTTGCATGATCGTCGGCCACTTCAGCCTCAAAGAGGTTGCCTTTCCCATCAATCAGCCTGATGGCATCCCCTTTGCCAAGACGAAGCACACGCACCGCATGCTTACTCTCTTCTTCCGAAAGGGTATAGATCTCATTGTTGATATCCGGGGTGTAAAATAAATGCACGGTCAAAGATACAAAAAAGAGAGGCAAAGCAGGGAGGGGAATTCCTACTGGTTCTTCAACAGATCCTGAATTTTATGAACGGATTCCTGATTGTCTTTCAACTCCAGCGAATGAAATACTTTTCTTTTTTCCTTGTTCGTAAGGTGCCATGAGAGCGAAATGTGATCATTTGTTTCGTTCTGTAATTCCAACCGTACAATGTTGACGTGACTCTTCACCCATTTGTCGGCCGACTGGATTTCCATGTTCTGATTGAGATCCTGCACCCCAAAAAGATTTCCATAAAAACTGCCCATCGGGATGGAGAAAGACTGGAGAAGGGTAGGAGGAGGGTCGTCGTCAATCGGCGATTCCATGTGTTTGTCACGCAACTGTATAATAAGCACGCCGCTTGTATTGCGTGCAATCCAGTTATTGAACACCTCGAGGAAGCGAAGTGAGGTTTCCAGTCCGTAGTTATCGCGCAGGCCGGCATCCATCACTTCGATGCGGGGTTCACTCGGAAGAAGCACCAGCGGTGAGATGTAAGGGAAGGTGGCGCTCATGCGCAGTACGCTTGTGAACAGGGTATTCAGAGCTCCCTGTTTTTCAAAAAAGCGGCTGTACTCAATGGAATTGATGAGCGTTTTGCCTTCGAATTTGGTGGTAGGAATATTTTGTGCCAGGAAAGAGATGTCTTGCGCAGAGACCAGCAATTTGCGTCCATCGTTGACAATGGAAGGGGAGAAAACCATCATGGGTATTTCGGCATTTGCTTCCGGAGTCCGGTAATCGCCTAATGTCTTGTTTTCGAATACACGGGTGTTCTCGTTCAGTTTTGATTCCAGTGCGAATCCTCTGTCTTTCACATACGACTCGTTGCCCACTTTGTATTTCTGAAGGTGTATGAACCATTCGCTGGTGGCAATGGAGAATGCGATGGGGTTGAGTACGTCCCTCGAAATCTGATTGATATAGGTATTGTTGATGTAACGTTTGATCTGGTTCTGATCACGCTGCCTGCACAGTTCACGGAGATAAGCAGCGCCCACCATGCCTCCGGATGAGCCGGTAATAAGCTCGGTATGCTTCATCAGTTCGCCACGGGAGAGACTGTCGATATAACTGAGTGCATAAAAAGTCCACAGGGAAGACCGAAGGCCACCACCGCTAACATTGATGAGTACCAGTCTGGGTTTTTGCAGGGTATCACCCGGAACGGAATTTTTTTGTTTCCATTTCTCCAGTATGGTTTCCGTGCGCCGGATATCCCGGTCGAGCATTTGTTTGTCGTTGTCGTATTCCCGCAAATTCTTATAACTGAAGGAAGCCGGTGGTACCCGGTAATTCAAACCGTATGCTTTGCTGGCTCCGGAAAGAAATTCCACTTTGTGAATGTAGTTGACAAAGAGCAGTATGACTATGAGAATGGCGGTGGACCAGCCCCGGAACCAGGAATAGAGCGAGCTGAATACCATGACTACCACGGTAAAGAGCAGGAACAGGCTTGCTCCTGCGGGAATTTCAAAAACAGTGTAATGACGCAGAAGCCCAAGGGCAATAAGACTGAAAATGGTGATCGCCTGAAAGAAAGAAGCGTTACGATGGTTCTGGCGGAACACCGCCATCAGCATTTCTTTTTTGTAGTGACGCACAGGCCTGACCAGTTTCGTACGCAAAGGCCAGGTGATAAACGTTTCCACATACCAGTCACGCGATTCCTTGATAAGGTAAGGGTTACGCATACCTGTTTTATTATCGCGCCGGATGCGGAATGCTTCGCGCTCATCTTTTACCGGTTTGCTGAGGATGCCGTACATCTTAAAAATATCCTTGTTGGTACGGAAGAAATAGGTGAAGGCGATAAACAGGAAAAAAAGGATACCCAGCAAATAGGCGAGAATCAGGAAGGCGATGAATGAGGGAGTAAACACATTTTCATCCTTCAGGAAATAAATGATGTTATAAGCATAAACGCTGACAAAAATCAGGGGAATGAGAAAATTATTGAGGCAGAAACGCATGAAGGGATTCGCCATGGTGGCCAGAAAAGGAAAACGAAATCCGTTTTTGATATAGCTTGCAATGTTATAAGCCATGATAAAGCCGCCGCAGGAAAACCCGACAATGAAATAGGAGAGAAAGCTGAGCTTATCGTTATACTCAGGTCCAAGAAAAAGAAAAGGCACCCCGTATTTAGCCGCCACGGAATTGGTGACCAGCCCGAACAATAATGCCCAGAAAATGAGAAGGAAATGGTTTTTCTTGAAATCGATCAGGAACAGCCGGAATGCAAAAGAATAAAAGAAGTCCCTGAAGAGATGGTGTTTCAACAAAAAATCCTGCGACCTCCGAAATGGACTCATGCGCTTAAATTAATATTTATTCTACGGAAAATCAGCGAATTCGTTTCATTTTTCACAATATTCAATTTTGCGCTCCTTGCCTTGCCTTGCTTATCCTGTATGCCACGGGACAGTCCCGCTTATTTGATTTTACCGTTAACGACAGCGAGAATTGCTGTTTCCTGGGTCTGTGCTTTCTTCTCCAGTTCTTTTCCTTTGGCAACCAGCGAAGAGGCATATGCCTTGTCGGCCAGACCGGCGGCATTGATCTTCACGTTGAGGTAAGCTCCCATCACCGCGCTGCGTGCACAGAGGGCTCCCACGCCGGCATCGGTGACCGAGTTAGGGTTGCCGGTTTCAGCCATTGCCTGGATCAGAGCCATGGATTCCAGAGCTACCTGCATGACCCGGAAAGGCACTTCACAGGCGTTCTTTGTTGCTGCCTGAATAGCTTCGGTACGGGTTTGCTTCTCGGCATCGGTGCTTTTGGGAAGGGAAAAGGCTTCCATGATGCGGTTGAAGGCATGGGTGTCTTCATCCACCAGTTTCAAAAGCTCTTCTTTCTGATGCTGTCCCTGAAGGGCCTGGTCGGAAAATTCCTTCCAGCGCTCATCCCAGCCTGGCTTGTGTGAGCTTAAGTTCGCAACCATGGTTGCCAGTGACACGCCAAGAGCTCCTACATAAGCGGATATTGATCCGCCCCCGGGTGCAGGGCTTTCACTGGCTGTCTCATCGGCAAAGTCCGACAGGTTCATGCCAATAAGTTTGGATTTAGCCGGATCACGGAGCAGGTATTCGATAATACGCTCTTCGGGTTTAAAAAGACTGAGTTCATTCAGACCCAGTGATTTGACCGCAATACGTATCAGCTCTTTTTCACTAACGCCGGTCGACCGTTTCTGTTTGGCCAGGAAGTATTTTCCTGCATCCAGCAGCGATTTAAGAGGCATAAGCCCTACCAATTCGGAACCCGTTACGCGAATGCCGCGTTCGGTGGCTTTGGCGCAAACCTCGTCAAAAGCAACGTGCACCGGAGTGATTTCAATATTCGTGAGGTTCATGGAGATCTGAGCAATTCCGTATTCCTCGATATACCAGCCGATCGCCTTCACCGCTTTCAGCGAGCCGGGAATGTTCACAGGATTCCCCTGTGCATCGGTCACGATTTTACCGGTTACAGGGTTGCCTTCTCTTTTCACGCGACCTGCTTCACGCACGTCGAATGCAATGGAGTTGGCGCGGCGGGTGGATGTAGTATTCAGGTTGATGTTATAAGCCACAAGGAAATCACGGGCGCCGATGACTGTGGAGCCGGAACGTTCGGAATGCTCTGCCGGACCGAAATCGGGTTTCCATTCGGGCAGTTTTATCTTCTTGAAAAAACCTTCGTATTCCCCGGCGCGTATCACGCTCAGGTTACTGCGTTTCTTGTCTGCCTGTGCCGCTTCATAGAGGTAAACGGGAATCTTCAGCTCTTTTCCGACCCTTTCGCCCAGCTTTTTGGCCCAGGCAGCCGTTTCTTCCATCGTGATTCCGGCAATGGGGATAAGCGGACATACATCGGTGGCTCCCATACGGGGGTGCTCGCCGCTGTGTTTGCTCATATCAATGAGCTCCGCTGCTTTGCGGATGGCCAGAAATGCTGCCTGCGTGACGGCTTCGGGTGTTCCCACAAAGGTTACTACAGTGCGGTTAGTGGCTTTGCCCGGATCCACATTGAGCAGTTTGACACCTTCCACTGATTCTATTTCGTGTGTGATCTGGTGAATGATGTTCATGTCGCGCCCTTCACTGAAATTGGGAACGCATTCGATAAGTTGTTTCATGATACTTATGTCTTCTGATTATTTACATTAAATCTATAGCTCTGCTTTGGGCCGTTCCTGAACCTTTCCGTTCAGTATAACCGTCTCCACCAGATTGCTTCCAAACGAATAGGGTATAAACCCGTAATTCGGAATTTCTTTCGTGATAAATACATTGGCCTTTTTTCCGATAGCGATGCTGCCGTGTGTTTCACTCAACCCCATGGCATAGGCCGAATTGATAGTGGCTGCGTTGATGGCTTCCTCGGGTGTCATCTTATACTGGATGCAGCAAATGCTCAGCATGAGATTGATATTGCCGCTGGGACTGCTTCCAGGATTGAAGTCACTCGCTATTGCCAGAGGCAAGCCGGCATCTATCATCTGACGGGCAGGCGGATGGGGGAGTGAAAGGAAAAAAGCAGCTCCGGGCAGGATCGTGGGCATGGTTTCTGATCCGAGCAGGGCTTTGATCTCCGCTTCTCCCACATATTCAAGATGATCCACGCTGATCGCTCCGCATTTGACTCCGGCCAGGGTGCCGCCGTAATTGCTCAGCTGCTCGGCGTGTACCTTTGGCTTCATCCCTTGTTTCTTGCCGGCTTCCAGGATGTGGATCGTTTCATCCGGACTGAAATAATTCTGTTCGCAAAATACATCGCAGTATTCGGCCAGTTTTTCCTGGGCGATGCGTGGCATCAGTTCTTCTGTCAGCAACTGGATATATTCCTTCTTACGGCCCTTGTAGGCTGCCGGAACGGCATGTGCTCCCAGGAAGGTTGCTTTGATGGTAAGGGGGGAAAGTTCTTTCAGTTTTTTGATGACACGCAGCATTTTAAGCTCGGATTCCAGGCTGAGTCCGTAACCGCTTTTAATTTCCACTGCGCCGGTTCCCTGAAACATGATTTCATTCAGCCGAACCAAAGCATCTCTGACCAGTTCTTCTTCCGAAGCTTTTTCAAGCCTGTCCGCAGAGTTTAAGATCCCCCCTCCGCGTGCGGCAATGGCTTCATAACTCAAACCATTGATACGGTCGATGAATTCGCCTTCACGGCTGCCGGCATAAACCAGGTGGGTATGTGAGTCGCACCAGCTCGGCATCACGAGGCGGTCGGAAGCGTCAATAACCTGTAAGTTGGTCCAATCGCTGATGCCTTCCCAGTCATCCATCGATCCAAACCCTGTAATGAGCCCGTCTTCCATTGCCAGCCAGGCATCAGGAAGACACGAAAGCGATTTCATGGCTGCTCCGGAAACAGTCCGGCGCGGGTGCTCCTCAGTCTGAACGAGGCTGTGTATATTTTTAATGAGAAGCTTCATAAAAGGAAAGGCAATAAAATGAATTTTCGCGGGTGTTTATAAGCCGGAAAAGCCATCAAAGATGAAAAGAATTTTCGGAATATTTTTGTTTTCGTTTGTCCCCTTCATCAGGCTTGATTTTTTAGCACCCGGCATGAGACCGGAGAGGTGCTTTGTTTGCAT
>DASYGQ010000141.1:0-10105 GCA_035999585.1 Bacteroidia bacterium
CACTGTTTAATACCAGCGAGTATTTCATTGAACTTTTCATCGCTCAATAAGGGTTGAAATTCCTTTTGAGCACGGGCCCGGTCCACATCATTAAAGCCGAGTTTTACAGATTCGCCAAGGGCTTCCAATGCATGAGGAATATCATTCTGACGCATACGAAGGCAAGCCAGCAGATAAGCCCACTCTGAGTTTGAAGGATCCACAAGACGGTACAGGGCTAAAAACTGTTCAGCCTGAATGTGGGCATTCTGATTGAGCGCTGCGTTTGCATTCATGAATGAAACAAGGCTCAGGTATGCCAGGAGGCGTTTATTTTCATCTACATGCTCCCGATCCTTTGACGATTTGTTCTCAGCCTCGATTCGATTCACTTCCGTCACCCACCAGGCCATATCCTTCTCCTGGATTTTTTTTCCGTATGCTTCTTGCCGGATTTGCTCCTGATTGCTCATCTGGTTTTCTTTCGCCCGCGCATCACGGTATGCCTGACTGCCGTATATTTTCTGCAGTTCCGTATTATATTTCTCGACCGGCTTCACTCCTTCGTAGTAAACAGTCATGAGGTGGCAGGCAGCGGCCTTCGTAAGTACGTCTGTCTTTCCGTTCAGAATTTTTGCAGCTTCTCTTTCATCAGCCAGGTAGGATGCATTTACAACACTGTCGTTCTTTTGCATCCGCTTCTCTCTTATTCCTTCCAGTGAAAGCAATAAAAACGCCTTGTCCATGTCATTGACCGGAGCCCAATCATGCTTTCCATTAAAAATCAGCAAATCATTTACGTTACCTGCGTCATTGAGTGCTACCTGGGTGCTTTTCATCTCAGCCAAATTAAAATCCTCGTTTCCGACGAGCCCTACAAAACAAATGCCTCTTTGAAGCGGCTCCTGCTTCGGATTAAAGCCCGCTGAATTCGCAATCACACCTTTTATTCCCAGGTTCTGCATGGCCAGGCCAACCGCCACACGGGCCCCACCAGAAAAGCCGGCACAAAAAACATTACGGGAATCTGCAGGCAAGCGCAGAAAAACATCCTTAAAAAATGCGGTGCTGATATTGAGCACCGATGAAGCATCCATTCCGTTTTTTGAATTATTGGAAGCAACCAGGATAAATCCATAACGATCGGCCAGAACAGCGTACTTGGAAAGCGGCATAGTGCCACGGGCATGGGCATCAAAAAAAAACACGACCGGATATTTGAGGCCTGCTTTCATTTTCCCCGGAAGATACAGTGCATAGGTATTGGTTGCATCCGAAAGACAAGCTACCTTGGGGATAACTACGCCCGCTGGAAAATTATCTTTGGCGGAGACTTCGGTATGGCCGGAAATTTCAGGTAATGGGGTTGGGTTCTGCCTGGATTGTCCGCAGGCACCCAGGCCGATGAAAGAGATGAACCAGATAATAGGCAGGAATCGACGCATACCGTTTTTTTTTCAAAACTAATCAGAATAATCAAATCTGGTTTGGCCAGCCCTGTTTCTTAGCTAAAATGGCTGGCAATCCATGAGTATTTCGTATTTTTGAGAAATGAATTTTTCATCCCGTTTTATAGAGGAAGCTGTCAGCGAATTCTCGAAATTGCCTGGTGTCGGACGTAAAACCGCTTTACGTTTTGTCCTTCATTTGCTCAAAAAAGACAAAAATGAGGTTCAGGCTTTCGGGGAGGCTTTCATCCGTTTGCGCAATGAACTGAAGTATTGTGAATTATGTCACAACATTTCCGATCATACCGTCTGTGAAATCTGCTCCAACCCGAACCGCGACCATTCTGTCATTTGCGTAGTGGAAGACATCAGGGATGTGATGGCCATCGAAAACACATCTCAATACAGAGGGGTTTACCATGTTCTGGGAGGCATCATTTCTCCGATGGATGGCATTGGCCCTGGCGACCTGAACATCGAAAGCCTCGTTTCCAAAGCTACAGATGGAAAAATTTCGGAAGTAATCATGGCCCTGAGCACCACGATGGAAGGAGACACGACAAATTTTTATATTTACAAAAGGCTAAAGGATTTTTCATTGCGCATTTCAACAATCGCCAGAGGCATTGCCATTGGAGATGAGCTTGAATACGCCGATGAAGTGACCCTTGGTCGTTCGATCATAAACCGCACTCCATACGAAAACTCTCTTACCTTTAAATGACCCCCGCCGGCTTTGCCTGAAAAGATGAAACTCTCTGTCATTATTGTGAATTACAACGTGGAGCACTTCCTTGAGCAGTGCCTGCATTCCGTTCGCAAGGCAGCGAGAAATGTAGAGGCGGAAATTTATGTAGTAGACAATAATTCGGTTGACGGTTCATTGAAAATGGTGGGAGCCAAATTCCCTGAGGTTAAAATCATTGCCAATAAAAAGAATACGGGATTTTCTTATGCCAACAATCAGGCAATTAGGGAATCCACAGGCGAATACGTCCTTCTTTTAAATCCTGATACGGTTGTAGAGGAGGATACATTTGAGAAAATCATTGCTTTTATGGACGAACATCCGGAAGCAGGCGGTCTTGGCGTTAAAATGCTTGACGGAAAAGGTAATTTTTTGCCTGAATCAAAAAGGGGGCTGCCTACTCCCCTGGTTGCGTTCTGCAAGATTTTCGGCTTGGCACGTCTCTTTCCTCGCTCCCGTCTGTTCGGTCGTTATCACCTGGGGTTTCTGGACAAAGACCATATTCATGAAATTGAAATTCTCTCCGGAGCGTTCATGCTCATGCGCAGAAAAGCACTCGATAAAGTTGGCTTACTGGATGAAGACTTTTTCATGTACGGTGAGGATATTGATTTGTCTTACCGGATTCTGAAAGGGGGCTTTAAAAATTACTATTTCCCGGAAACCCGCATTATCCATTACAAAGGAGAAAGCACTAAGAAATCAAGTGTCAATTACGTCTTTGTGTTTTACAATGCAATGATCATTTTCGCAAGGAAGCATTTCTCTCAGCAAAACGCAAAAACGTTTTCCCTCTTTATCAACATGGCTATCTATTTGAGAGCCGGAACAGCACTTGTCAGCCGTTTTGCAAGACGTATGGTTTTACCCCTTCTGGATGCAGCGGTTATCCTTGCAGGTTTGTTTTTCATCAAAGACTATTACGAACATTATATCAAATTCTCGGAAGGAGCCTATTACTCTCAGCGCCTGATTGCCGTTGCCTTTCCCGCTTATGTTTTTACATGGCTTTTCACTGTTTTCCTCAGTGGGGGGTATGACAAACCTGTACGTCTGTGGAAACTGGTACGTGGCGTTGTGATAGGTACCGGAATTATCCTGATGGTCTACGCGCTTCTTCCGGAAGCTTACCGTTTTTCAAGAGCCCTTATTCTTTTGGGATCCATCTGGACTCTGATTGGCCTGGTTGCTGTGCGCCTTGGGGCGAATCTCATACTGAACAAACGCCTTGCTTTTGACAATTCCACTCTTCGACGCATCGCCATCGCCGGTGAACTTTCGGAATGTGTCCGCGTTAGTCATTTGCTGAAACAAACTTCCGTGAATACTGGCTTTGTTGGTTATGTAGGAATAAATGGCCATTCCGATAGATCGGCTGAATACATCGGTCATTTTGACCAATTAAAAGAGATTATCTCCATTTTCAAGATTGATGAAGTTATTTTTTGCGCTAAAGACCTGAGTTCACAAAAAATCATTGACCAGATGCTGGAACTCGGCCGGAGCGATACCGATTTTAAGATTGCCCCACCGGAGAGCCTTTCCATCATAGGAAGCAATTCAATAGATACAGCAGGCGACTTGTATGTAATTGATATCAATTCCATCACAAAAGCGGTAAATCGTCGAAAAAAACGGATACTGGACATTATTCTCTGCGGAGTTTTCCTCGGTACAGGCCCCTTGCTGATCTTCTTTCAAAAAACTCCAAGAAGATTTTTGCTGAACATATTCAGCGTCCTGTCAGGGAAAAAATCATGGATCGGCTATACGGCTGATTCTGCCAAAGAAAATGAAACGCTGCCTTCCATGAGAAAAGGAGTGCTTAGCCCGGCTTCTATTATTCACAATGCATCACCTGACGCAGATACTGTTCGAAGGCTGAATATGATTTATGCAAAAGATTACCGTGCGCTGACTGACCTGCATATACTTTGGAAAAACATACGGCATCTGGGTTCCTGACCCTGCTCCTGCCTTATTTCATTTGACAAGCTCCACCTCAACCCTTCTGTTCATTTTCCGGCCTTGCTCTGTATCGTTTTCGGCAACCGGCTTTGTTGCACCTTCTCCATGGGATGCCAGGCGCCTTTCCGAAATACCTTTCGAAACAAGGTATTGCAGAACCGCTCGTGCCCGCGCTTCGGATAACAATAAGTTGTGCTCGGGCGTCCCCTGGCTGTCCGTATGTCCTGTAATCGACGCATTCACTCCAGGATTAGTATCCAGAAAAGAATACAGTTTGTCCAGTTCATTATTTGATGCTGGCAGCAGAATTGCGCGGTCAGTATCGAAATAAATGTTTTCCAATAGCAGCTTCCTGTTCAATTCAAACGTTATTTTGGGTGAAGGCAGCACATGCAAAGTATCGCCATCCTTAACTGCGGAAGCTATTTCGAAACCACATTTCCCGCCAACAGTAGTATCCGAAACACATACATCATCCAGATAGTAATAGGCTTCCGGATATTGCATCAAATAAGGTCCCTGACGGCCTTCCGTAATTTCCGGCTTAGGCAAATGTGTGTATGCGGTATGTTTGTCATTCTGAAAATTACCTATGACCATGAAACGCTCACCGCCTTCTGAAGTATAGTACCCGCTTATTTCCTTCCAGTGTTTTTCATCTGTCATTGGGAGCGGATCTTCGAAATGCAATTGAGGAATCTGATCGAGACAGGCATCGCTTTCGGATTTGACAACAAAACGGCTAAAGAGTGCATCGATATTATTCGTTGCATAGAGAGAGGAGCCAGCCAAACAAACATACATCCGAATGCAGTAAACATGACCTTTCGTCATCCGTTCAGTTAACTGGGCTTCCAGATATTCACGGTAGTTCTTCTTACCATGCTCTTTCAGATAACAGATTATCCCTGCGTATGCATTTCCAGTGTGGGCGTTGAGGGTACCTAATGCATTGCGTGGAACACCACAATACTTTTTGGAACAACGGTTAAAATAATCAGCACTTCCCTTGGTCGGCTGATACCAGTCATCAAGTCCTGCCATTCGGTCGATCGTAACCATCTCCGGGCATTCCGAATAAAGCTCAAAGCCCGGGTTTGGAACCATGTTCTGTGATGCCGCGATGCATGCGTGAAAGATGAAAAGAAACAGGGCCGGGTATTTCATGTGGGGCTCAGCTTTTGATAATGGCCGGGCGCTGGGTTATTTCATGGTAGTTTATGATATCTCCCTCGCAAAAATAGTGTGCAACAAGGCTTTTCCGTGTAGATAAAGGATTGATGCGTTTTTCTCCGCCATGCAATAAATTTGCATGCCATATTAGAAGATCACCCTTACGGGCCAGGAAAATCTTCTTTTCCAATTTATTTTCAAGAAGTGTTTCAGCAATCTTTTTTTCGTAGAGCTCATAATAATTCTCGCCTATACTGAAAAAATTATTGTCATTCTCAAAATGCTCGCTCATCACATAAGGTAGTTTATGACTTCCAGGGTAATAATGCAGAGGGCCTGAATCGGCAGCGATGTCTTCCAGGGCAACCCAGATGGCTAAAAGATAGCCCAATGGCTCGGTTGTCATGTGTATAGAATCGGAATGGGTGTTTTGCTGGCTGCCTTTTGTAAAATTGATGCTTTGGAAGGCCAGTGTTTTCTTGCCAAGGATAAAATCAAGCAGTTTGTTCAGCGAAGGAGAATAAATCACTTCCCTGACTGAAACGGAATGCTCGTAAAAATTCATGACCCGCGAATTGGTATAATCATGATCCACCTTTCCATCATGAATCGCTTTTTCCAGTTCCTGATTAATCATTTCACAAAGGTCAGGTTTAACAAATCCAGGAAGAATGAGATAACCTTGATCCGGCCAGGCAAGGAGTTCATGTTGAACAGCAGGGCTGAATTCCCTGAAAGTGGCATTAGAACGGATTTTTTCCCTGGCATCCATGGTATCGAGCCATGGTTTATCACCGGACGGTGAACCGATATCTTTATGTGAAACCCCGAAAACAACGCTTTTTCTGATCCCGTAACGGGTATAAAGCTCTTTATTCTTACGTAGCTTGGAGTACCAGACCATGTTGTTCAAAAAATGCAACAGGCGCTGACGCCTGAACGTGCCCCAATATTTCTTCAGTATCTTCATATTACGAGGGGCTGAATTTATGAAAATTCCGCTAATACCACGACTCAAATGCCTCGATTAATCGTTGTTTTTCAGAAATATTACCTTATTTTTGCTCCTTTCTGAAAAAACGCTGAGAAAGGTATAAAGGAAGAATTTCCTAATTTCATTCCATTTCCAGATATCGCTCTTAAAGAATCGTAATAAAACTTATATAGAATGTCACAGGTAGAATTGATTATGCCAAAGATGGGAGAAAGTGTTGCAGAAGCAACCATCATCAAATGGCTAAAGAAAGAGGGCGATAAAATTGCTATGGATGAAGCCGTTCTTGAAATTGCGACTGACAAAGTGGATTCGGAAATACCTTCTCCTCATGAAGGCTATCTAAGCAAAATATTATTCAAGGAAGGTGATGTGGTACAGGTGGGGAAAGCTGTGGCTCTGATCACCACAAACGCTCCCGTTGAATCATCCGCAAAACAAGGAGCTCCTGTCATTGCTTCCGAGCCTTCTGCTTCATTGACCAACACTTCGGATAAGGCTCCTGCTCCTGTTCATCAGGCAGAAGTTCCCAAATCAGCATCCGGTAAATTCTTTTCCCCCTTAGTCCGAAATATTGCCAAACATGAAGGCATCAGCATTCACGAACTTGAAGGCATTGCCGGAACAGGCATGCATGGCCGGGTAACAAAGAATGATATCCTTGCCTATCTGCCAAACAAAGGCAAATCCAACGGAAATGGAAGCCCGGTTATCAAAAAACAAGAGTCTCCTCAAAATGGAGCTCCGATCGTGCAACAACAGACCAGACCAGCAATCTCAGTGAATGCTGGGGATGAAATCATTGAAATGGATCGCATGCGTAAACTCATTGCCGATCACATGGTTATGAGCAAACACACCTCTCCTCATGTAACTTCATTTGTGGAAGCGGATGTAACCAATCTGGTTATGTGGAGAGATAAAGTGAAGGGCCCTTTTGAAAAGCGTGAAGGAGAAAAACTCACATTTACACCTTTGCTGATCGAGGCGCTTGTAAAAGCAATCCGCGATTTTCCGATGATCAACATTTCTCTTGACGGTACAAAAATCATTAAGAGAAAGAACATCAACATTGGTATGGCAACAGCTCTTCCAAGCGGAAATCTGATTGTCCCTGTTATCAAAAATGCCGACCATCTCAACCTGATCGGACTGACGAAAGCTGTCAATGATTTGGCCAATAGGGCCCGTAACAATAAACTTCAACCCGACGATATTTCCGGAGGCACCTACACCATTTCAAATGTCGGTTCATTCGGAAATGTAATGGGTACTCCCATTATCAATCAGCCTCAGGTTGCAATCATGGCTGTGGGTGTCATCAAAAAGAAGCCTGCCGTTATTGAAACCCCTTCCGGAGACACCATCGCCATCAGGCATTTCATGTACCTTTCCCACTCTTACGATCACCGTGTGGTAGACGGGTCTCTGGGCGGACAGTTTGTCAGACGGGTTGCAGATTATCTTGAACAGTTCGACATCAACAGAGCTTTTTAATATCAACCAGGAGAGGCAGAGGGGATTTTCTAATTATATAAAAATAGACATGAAAAACATTTCTGCTTTCTTTTTTTTAATGTACTTCCCTTTTGTCCTGTTCAGTCAACCAAAAGAAACGGAAAGCCTCAGAAAAAAATTTGACAATGCGGAAGCTTTTTTTGTGAGTGAATTGTATATGCGGGCTTTGCCTGTATACCAGGAGATCCTTGCGGCTGAACCTGATAATTATAATATTTCCTTTAAGATCGGTGTTTGTTACCTGAATTCTCCCTCTGAAAAAAGCAAAGCCCAAAGCTTCCTGGAAAAAGCAAGCAAAGGAATATCAAAAACTTACAATGAAGGTTCTTTCAAAGAAAAGAATGCTCCGGTACTTACCTGGTTCTATCTGGGAAGGGCTCAGCATTTTAACTATAAGTTTGATGATGCGTTGACCTCGCTTACCCTTTTCAAAACATTTTTGACTTCGTCTGACAAGGAATTACTTAGCATGACTGAGCTTAACATTAATTGGTGTAATAATGCCAAAGAGCTCGTCGCACATCCGGTAAACATGAAGGTTGAAAATATTGGAGGTAAAGTAAATACTTCTTACCCGGAATATTCTCCGGTGGTGACTGCTGATGAATCGCAGATGTATTTCACCTCCCGCAGGCCAAATACCACCGGTGGAAAAATTGATGACCGCGACAACATGTATTTTGAAGACATATACTCCGCCATGCGTACCGACAGTGGCTGGAGTAATGTTCAGAACATTGGTTCACCAATCAACACCAACCGGCATGATGCAACAATTGGTATTTCAGTCGACGGGCAGAAACTATTTCTGTATCGGGACGATGACGGGGACGGCAATATTTACACGAGCGATCTGCAAGGCGATAAATGGATGTCACCTGTGAAATTAAATGAAAACATCAACTCATCGAAATGGGAAGGATCCGTCAGCGTGAGCGCTGATGGATCCGTACTGTATTTTTCGAGTGAACGAGAAGGAGGTTTTGGAGGAAAGGATATTTACAGGAGCAAAAGGCTTCCGAATGGCCAATGGGGTAAGGCAACCAATATGGGTCCTGCCATAAATACACCTTATGACGATGATGCACCAGTCATACATCCTGACGGGATTACACTTTATTTCAGCTCTCAGGGGCATAACAGCATGGGAGGGTTTGATATTTTTAACACCACTCTGAATGATAGCGGATTCTGGTCTAAACCCGTTAATCTGGGATATCCGGTCAACACCACCGACGACGACATCTTTTATGCGCCTACAGCTGATAATAAAAGAGCTTATTATTCATCCTTCCGAAATGATGGCTTTGGTGAAAAAGATATTTACATGATCACTCTTCCTGAAAAGGTTGAAGCACCCCTGGCTGTTTATACGGGTGAAATCACCAGCTTAATGGGTGGTGTTCCTGAAGGAGCAACGATTACCGTAAAAGACAACGCAACGGGTGAAGTGGTCGGGGTGTATACACCGAACTCCTCCACAGGAAAATACCTTTTCATCCTTCCTCCCGGCAAGAATTACAACATTACTTACGAAGCGGAAGGCTATCTGTTCCAATCTGAGAATCTGGATGTGAGTGACAGCAGCTCTTACCGACTTATTCACAAGCCGGTAGAACTGACACCATTGCGCGTCGGTGAAAAAACGGCACTTAAAAATATATTCTTTGCCAGCGGATCTGCAGTGCTAAAACCCGAATCAAAAAATGAGCTTAACAAGCTGGAAGTATTGATGAAGAAACATCCTAAAATCATGGTGCAAATCAACGGCCATACCGATTCCCAGGGCAATGAAGAAATGAATATGAAACTTTCGCAGAAACGGGCCGAGTCAGTAGTCGAATATCTGATCAAAGAGGCAGGGATTGCAGAAGACAGGCTCAAACCAATGGGCTATGGGCCTAAAATGCCGATCGCAATCAACAAAAACCCTGATGGCACATGGAATCGGGCCGGCATGCAGCTAAACCGACGGATTGAATTTGAAATTCTTAGTCTGGATGGTAAAATTGCTGCAAAAACAGATGAGATTCAGGTTCCTGATACATTAAAACCAAAAGAAAAGAAGTAGGTTGAATAGGCAACTCATTCCATCTACCGAAACCTTCTTTTGTTTAAAAGATCTCAATTGCTTGAGCTCAAATGATGGTGGTTTTCTTCCGCAGAGTATCTGATCGGTGAATTTCATAAAATCGGATCATTTACACCTTTCTTTATCATTTTCTACTCTTTAGGAGAATGTTTGTCTTTAAAAAACAGCCATTCGACAGCAAAAAA
>DASYGQ010000017.1:0-6499 GCA_035999585.1 Bacteroidia bacterium
AAATGTAATTATTGAAACGCCTTATAAAAGCCGGAATAAATTTGATTACGATAAAGAAACCGGCCTTTTTAAATTCAGCAAAGTAATTCCTACCGGAATGGAGTTTCCTTGTGAAATGGGTTTTATACCCCGCACTAAGGGTCAGGATGGAGATCCGCTTGATGCCCTCGTTTTGATGGATGAAATCACTTATCCGGGCTGTCTTGTGGAAAGCAGATTACTTGGTGTGATAAAAGCAACGCAGAAAGCGAAAGGGCAAAAAGAAGAACGGAATGATCGTTTTATTTTGGTTCCGGCCAATATGGAGGAATACAATCATTTGAAGGATATCAAAGACTTGAATAAAAATAAAATAAAAGCAATCTCCTGCTTTTTTGAAAATTATAACAGGGCAGAAGGAAAAGTATTTAAACTGCTTGAAATTTCAGGTTCTAAAGAAGCAAATAAATTAATAAAAAGATCTGTGTTGGCAAAATAGAATCGTAACGTCTCCCGGCATCACGAAAACAGTATTCTGAATTTAACCGGCATGGCCCAATCCGGTAAACGGAGTAATCGTGAGAAATCATTCCCATTTTTTGGGCAGGGGAGTGGGAACGGTTCTGAGCCGGATATTGGTTTTCATTGAATGACTTTCATACATCGGATTGCTGGGTGTTCGGTCGCCTCCTCTGGGAGATCCGCCGGGTCTTCTGCCGGCCCCTCCCATACTTCCCGAGGTGGCACCCATATCGCTTGACGCCTGGCTGCCGTTGTCTTTCTTTGCATGCGGCAATCCATTCACCACAATCTTAAAACTGAATACCCGGGAGCTGTCAGCCGGCAACAATGAATCTTTGAAAAAGGTTCTGAAAGGTATGATGGCTTCGTAGGTAAGGATATCCAGACTGTCCATATTTATGTTAGCCGTCACCCCGTAAATATTCTGAAGCGGGAGTATGCCTGAAGCAGGAGGCTTAAACCCGGTCAGCTCAAGCTCCGTGCGATCATTTCTGAATTTTTTCTTTGTTCTGAATTCGCTTGTTCCCGGATCCTGCCTGCGTTCGCGATTGACATCCTCTTTGGTTTCGGTTTCAGGTAGTGGAAACAAAAGTCCCGAGCGCTCTTTCGCCTTGCCGGTTGTATCAATCCATATCTGCATTCCGCCTCTCAGTATTTTCTGCTGGGATTCCTCATTGGTGGCTCTCACACAGATGTACATATTCTTAAGGTCATTCGAAAAGGTATACTGCAGTTTGCTTCCTGAATCATAATAACGGAGAGGTTTTGTCCATTCCCAGGGATTGCCGTCGGCTTTGACAGGTGCATGTTGCCACATACTTACATACAGCGGTACTGAACAGGACGAAAGCAGCACGAGGCTGAAAAGGGTAAGTTTTGAGAAAACGGAAAATGAACGGATCATGGTGGCTGGTTGTTCTTTTATTTCTGCAAAGGTATCTGATATCCTGAATTGAAACAGCTTTGGGATAAGAATCCGGAGATGGCGGTGAAAAGCGCGTGTGCGGCCACATACCGGCGCTCTTTGCAACACTGATGCCAATCGTATTAAATGTTATATTTGCAGCCGCAAATAATCTCTTTTTTTGAAGCGATGAACATAAAAAACGCAAAGACAGTCTTCCTGGCTGTCACAAGTCTGATATTATCCGCAACAGCAGGTGCACAATCCAAAATTGTGAAAGACGGAGATTTTTATTTTTCCTGGGGTTACAATGCCGAGTGGTACACACACAGTAATATCCATGTATCACAACCCGGGCAGAACAGCGATTTTACGTACATGGATGTGTCGGCTCACGATCATAAGGGATGGGATAATAACCTACTGCATAAAGATCTGAGCATCCCGCAGTACAATTACAGGATCGGTTATTTTTTTAATGAGAAACAGGATTGGGGTTTTGAAATAAACTTTGATCATACCAAATACGTTGTGCAGTATGGCCAGTCGGTCAGATTGAAAGGCACGTTGAATGGCCGTTCTGTGGATACAACAGTTGTCACCAATGAAGGCGCCCTGCTTTGGATGTTGAATAATGGTGCCAATTTTCTGCAATTCAACCTGGTTAAGAAATTGAAAATACTTGATCTCTGGTCATCTAAAGTGCAGTTCGACTGTTTGTTAAAAGCCGGCATAGGCCCCACCATTCCACATGTGGAGAATACGATATTCGGTCACAACAATGTGCCGCATTTTCAGTTCGGCGGATGGAATGCCGATGCCGATGTGTCTTTCAAGCTCAATTTTTTCAAACATATATTTGTTGAGTACCAGAGCAAGGTTGTTTACGGACGCTATTTCGGGTTAAAAGTATACGACGGCCGGGCCGATCAGCATTTCGGCTGCTTCGAGATGGCTTTGGTTGTGGGTGGCTCGTTCAGACTGTAGCAGGCATTTGTTTTTTCAAGCCCGGTATAGCCGGGCTTTTTTATGTTTCAATTTTTTTCCGGCTTTTCTTTTCTGGCGGGCTTTAACCAGATGAAATAGGAAAGCAGGAAATTCATGGTGAAATAAAAAATGTTGACCACCAGAATGAATACCGATTCATGCAGCATCTGTGTGAAATTTTGTCCCAGGGGAAGGACAAGAATTTCGAAAATGGTCACACAGCTCATGTGCCAGTAATACATTGAATACATACGGGCAAAAGAAATGGAGTCATCCAGCCAGCGCGAAAGAAGCCTAATACTCACAAAATATTGGAAGGGCACGCCCATCAGAACCAAAAAAGGCAGGAGTATGTGAAACAAAAAAGCTCCGCCAACTTCTTCTGCCTGGTCAGTCTGGCCGTTTTGGTTCATCAGGCTGAATGCCCAAACAAGGCAATAACAGAGTATGCCCGAAACAAGCGGAGATGCCGCAATGGCAAACCAGCGTCTTTTTTTCATTGTGGGGATTTGGTGCGGGATTGCAGACCTTAATCGAAACGCAGGTGTTTCACTGTTAGCCCGTTATTGATCAGCTCCAACAGTGAGTCGATGCCTATTTTCAGGTGATCGGTTACGTAGTCGGTTGTGACCTTCGCATCACTTTCGGCAGTTTTAACTCCTTCCGGGTTCATCGGTTGGTCGGAAATAAGGAGGAGGGCACCGGTTGGAATTTTATTGTAAAAACCAACGGTGAAGATTGTTGCCGTTTCCATGTCAATACCCATCACACGCAATTTGCGGAGGTAGGTTTTGAATTCCTCATCGTGTTCCCAGACTCTTCGGTTGGTTGTATAGATAGTGCCGGTCCAGTAGTCGCGGTGGTGATTCCGTATGGTGGTTGAAATGGCTTTTTGCAGGCTGAAAGCAGGAAGAGCGGGAACTTCCGCCGGGAAATAATCGTTTGATGTACCTTCTCCGCGCACGGCGGCAATCGGAAGGATCAGGTCGCCCAGATTGTTTTTCTTTTTGAGGCCTCCGCATTTTCCAAGAAAAAGGCAGGCTTCAGGTTCAATCGCACTCAACAGATCCATAATGGTGGCAGCCCCTGCGCTTCCCATTCCGAAATTGATAATGGTGATGCCATTGGAGGTGGCCGTCTGCATCGGTTTGTCAAGGCCTTTGATTTCAACGTTGTTCCACTCAGAAAATAACTTGATGTAATGGCTGAAGTTGGTGAGGAGGATGTATTTACCAAATTCTTTAAGCGAGGTTCCGGTATAGCGGGGTAGCCAATTGCTTACAATTTCTTCTTTTGTTTTCATAGGGAACGTTTTTCAAAGATAATTAGAAAACAGATACCTTCAGATTTCAAGCCAAATACAAGCGAAAGGGCATATTTCAGTATATTTGGACAAAACCGGCTCTTGGAACAGCTTAATTTTCCTGCATATTCGTTCAGATTGCGTGACAAGCAGATATTCGACCCTGCCCGGAAAAAATTCGTATCGCTCACACCCGAAGAGTGGGTGAGACAGCATGTGATCCGCTACCTGGCAGAAGATAAACAGTTTCCTCTTTCCCTGATGGCGGTGGAAGCCCACCTTGAAATAAACACCCTGAAAAAACGCATTGATATACTTATCTATGATCGCTTTGCAAAGCCCTTGCTGATAGTGGAATGCAAAGCTCCTTCCGTGAAAATCAACCAGGATACTTTTGACCAGGCGGCCCGGTATAATCTGAAAGCCGGGGTCGACTATTTCTTCATCACCAATGGACTCAATCATTTTTTCTGCAAGGCTGACAAAGCTTCGGAATCGTATCAGTTTCTCAAGGAATTACCCGATTACAGTCTGATGAGGCCCGCCTGACCGGATCCGGAGCGATTTGGCTCTATGCACTGTTTTTGCTACTTTTATAGATGTCATTACCATCATTCAAGAAACTCCAGCACATGAAAAAAACACTTACTCTGGTTGTATTAGGATTGTTTGTTTCCATGAGTCTGAATGCTCAGTCAAAGCCCTTGGCAGGGTTGACAGCACTATCAAAAATAAGCCCTGATGAATTTGTTCCTTATACAATTGTTCTTAAAATAAAGAAGCAATACGCACCATTCTGCACCCAAAATTCCTTTAACAATTCCGTTTTTTCGGGTCTTGTAAAAAACATGAGTTGTACTGATTTTCAGCGTGTATTCCCTTTTACTCCGGCACCGGAAAGAGAATACAATGATAACGGACAGCACTTCGTTGATTTGTCACTCACCTATTCGTTGAAATACAACCCGGCCCTTAACCTGGTGAAAGTAATCGAGGCGTTTTTGCATACGGGTTTGTTTGATTACGTGGAGCCCAAACCATTGCCGCGAATCATTGTTACGCCCAATGACCCCAGCGCCGTTCCCGGCACACAATACAATATTTATACAATCAACGCTGCTGGATCCGGCACTACCGCCTGGGATATCTCACAGGGCGATACCAATGTGGTGATCGGAATCACCGATACCGGCACCGAGCCCACGCACCCGGATCTGAACGGTAATATCAAGCGCAATATGGGTGAGATCCCCAACAATGGAATCGACGATGATGGCGACGGTTACATTGATAATTACATGGGTTGGGACCTGGGAATGAATGACAAAGACCCTACCTGGGAAGGCAGTGCACATGGAGTGCATGTTTCAGGTATTGCCAGTGCCGTGGTGAATAATAATACAGGCGTGGCGGGTGTGGGGTATAAATGCAAGTTCCTGCCCGTGAAAATTGCCGATAATACCGGTTCACTTACAAAATCGTATGAGGGTATTGTTTACGCTGCAGACCATGGAGTGAAGGTGATCAACTGCTCCTGGGGTGGTACCTTCGGAGGAGCTTACGGTCAAAGTGTCATCAGCTATGCCCTCATCAACAAAGATGTGCTTGTGGTTGCAGCCTGTGGAAATAATGGTGTGGACCAGGATTTTTATCCATCCTCCTTCGATGGCGTGCTTAGCATAGCTTCCACGGCTCAGGGTGACTCACGATCCGGCTTTTCCAATTATAACGTGAAGGTAGGTGTCAGCGCACCCGGCTCAGGTATTTATTCAACCTGGTCAGGCGGATCATATACTTATCTTGACGGAACCTCCATGGCTTCGCCTTGTGCTTCCGGCGTATGTGCCATGGTACGTTCCTATTATCCTTCTTACAATGCATACCAGACTGCGGCGCGTGTCAAGCAAACCGCTACCAAGAACCTGTATAGCATCAACTCCGGTACACAATATGCAGGACGGCTGGGAACCGGTCGGGTGGATATGTACGCAGCCCTCACATCTCCGGCAGGGCCCTGGATTCAGGATTCGGCCAGGCAAATCAGTGATCATAACGACATGGCTTTTAATGTCGGCGATACCTTGCGCATTGGAGCTGTTTATCTGAACACACTCGCCCCAACCAAACATTTGGTGGCCACTCTGAGCTCCACATCTCCCTATGTAACAATCACCAATTCGGCATCTAATCTTGGCGTGATCGGAACCATGCAGACCAAGAATAATTACACCACACCTTTCTTTGCTCAGCTAAAAGGAAGCCCGCCACTGAATCAGCCTGTTAATTTTACGATTACCTATACCGACAGCGCTTATACCTCCAGCGAATCATTTTCCGTATTCATCAATGTGGATTATATCAACATTACTGTAAACGATATTGCTACCACGGTGACCAGTAAAAGTCTGACCGGCTTTAACGATAATCCTGCCCAGACGCAGGGGCTTGGTTTCAACTATCAGAATAAAGGGAACTTATTGTATGAAGGCGGACTGATGGTTGGTGTTTCCGGAACCCAGGTTTCCGACAATGTGAGAGGATATCCGAATCCCAAAACTTCTTTTATGGATCTGACCCGTGTGCATCCGATCACACCTCCTGTTGTTTCCAATTTTGATGCTGCCGGTATGTATACCGATGCAGGATCCGGAACACCTTTGAAAATAAGGGTGAATCAGAAAGATTATGCCTGGACGACTCCCGGTAACCGGAAATTCGTGATTCTTGAGTATTACATCAAAAACACAGGGACTGCAGCACTTTCAAACCTTTATGCCGGCATTTTCGCCGACTATGACATTACT
>DASYGQ010000198.1:0-4479 GCA_035999585.1 Bacteroidia bacterium
CCAAAGTCAATAGCCACCTGCGCAAGGCAATCATCCATGGGGAGGCAAAACCCATAACGTTCGATACCACGCTTATCACCCAAAGCCTGAAGGAAAGCTTCACCCAGGGTGATTCCTACATCCTCAATGGTGTGGTGTTCATCAATGTGAAGATCGCCTTCTGCTTTGATCCCGAGATCTATATTTCCATGCCTGGCCAGCTGGTCCAGCATGTGATCAAAAAAAGCAATCCCGGTGGAGATATCCGACTTTCCTGAGCCATCCAGATTAATCGCTATCCGGATGTTTGTTTCCTTTGTTATGCGCTCCTGCAATGCTTTCCGTTGCGGAACAAGGAATGCATAAATCTCATCCCAGTTCATGCACAGGAACGTAACGGACTGCTCCAGTTCTCCGGGGTCCTCATAATTACGGATAAACACAGAACCGCAACCCAGGTTTAACGCCAGCCGGATATCCGTTTTACGATCCCCTATGACAAAAGAATTTTTCAGGTCATAATCACCGTTGGTATATTTCCCAAGCATTCCCGTACCTGGCTTCCGGGTAGGTTTGTTTTCTTCAGGCAATGAGTTATCAATATGCACTTCGTTGAATTCAATCCCCTCACCCCTGAGGATATCCAGCATTTTCGACTGAACCGCTTCAAAGGCATCACGCGGAAATGACTTCGTACCCATTCCATCCTGATTACTGACCATGACAAATTCGAAGATCTTCAGTTGAGCTATTTTATACAAATTACGGATGACACCAGGCAGAAATTCCAGCTGATCAAGTTTATCGATCTGGAATGTGACTGGTGGCTCCCGAAGTATGGTTCCATCCCGATCAATGAATAATACTTTTTTCATGTTTTATCTTCTTTGTAGTTACCCTTGATATTCCATTAACGTGTCCATAAGCCTGCTGTTTTCATCCGGTTTGCCGATACTTATACGAAGACATCCTTCACAGCCCTGCATCTGACTTCTGTCACGCACAATGATTTTGTTCTGTGAAAGGTAATCGTAAACCGAAGCCGCATCTTTCATTTTCACCAGCAGGAAATTTGCCTGACTGGGATACACTTTCAAAACAAAAGAAAGTGCAGACAGCTTGTCAACCATTTTCTCACGCTCCGAAACGATGATGCGAACCCATTCGTTCATTTGAGCGATCTTCCCGATTGCCTGCACTGCCAGTTGCTGCGATACGCCGCTTACATTGTAAGGCGCCTTTATTTTATTAAAGACTTCTATTATTTCAACGGATGCAAAAGCCATTCCCAGCCGCAGGGAGGCCAGTCCCCATGATTTAGACAGCGTCTGCAGAATCACCAGGTTCGGAAAATGGACAAGCTCCGGAATCAGACTGCGGTAAGATGCAAACTGTATATAGGCTTCATCCACCACAACCAGCCCATCGAAACGTTCCAGTAACTCTTTTATATCAGCCCATTTAACACCATTGCCTGTAGGATTGTTCGGGCAGCAAAGAAAAATAAGTTTGACCTTCGGGTTTATGGCAGCGAGCAGCGATTGTTTGTCGAGCTGAAATATCTCGCCAAGCAAAGGGATGCGGATCACTTCCAGATCATTGATTTGCGCTGCCACCTCATACATGCCATAGGTAGGGGGACAAACAATTACCTGGTCCTTTCCCGGATGGCCGAAAGCCCGGCATAGAATATCAATGGCCTCGTCGCTGCCATTGCCCAGGAAAATATTCTCCTGCGCCACCTGTTTCATTTCGCCAATCTTCTTTTTCAACTCCTGCTGCCAGGGGTCGGGATAGCGGTTGTAGGCTCCCTCCAGCGGCGACCCGAAAGGGTTTTCATTGGCATCCAGAAAAGTGCCTTTATTTCCGGTATATTCTTCCCGGGCAGAAGAATAAGGAACGAGGTTTCGGATGTTTTCCCGCAAAAGATTTTTCAGTTTGAACATGTCGTTTTAATTTTTGCAACATTATTTACTTGAACAGGGGAATTCAATCAGCCAGCCTCACAGACACGGCGTTTCTGTGTCCTTCCAATCCTTCTGCTTCTGCCATCAGCTCGATGGCTCTGCCCAGATTCTGAATCCCCTCCTTTGTAATGCTTTGGAATGTTATTTTCTTTACAAAGCTGTCGAGAGATACTCCACTGTATGCTTTGGCTGCGCCATTCGTCGGAAGCGTGTGATTGGTTCCGGAAGCATAATCACCCGCACTTTCACAGGCATAATTACCAAGGAAGACAGAGCCCGCATTCACCACCTGAGCAGCCAGCACCTGATCATTGCGGCATGCAATGATCAGGTGCTCGGGAGCATAACTATTTAAAAGATACATCCCTTCTTCCATACCTTTCACAAGAATGGCTTTACTGTTCCGCAGAGCTTGTGCAGCCAGTTCTTTCCGGGGCAGCAGTTCCAATTGTTCTCCGAGTTGTTTCATCACATCCTCAATTACCTTTTCACTGTCGGTCACAAGTATCACCTGGCTGTCGGGACCATGCTCAGCCTGCGACAGAAGATCTGCCGCCACAAACGCAGGCACACAGCTTTTATCAGCCAGCACAGCCAATTCCGAAGGGCCTGCAGGCAGGTCGATGGCAATACCTTCTTTGCTGATCAGTTGCTTCGCACAGGTTACATACCCATTACCCGGTCCAAATATTTTGTGCACCCGGGGAATAGATTCCGTACCGTATGCCATAGCTCCGATTGCCTGGACGCCACCCACACGAAATACTTTCCGGATACCCACAAGCCTTGCCGCAAACAACATGGCTGGATTCACGGTGCCATCAGGCATGGGCGGTGTGCACATAACCACTTCCCCGCAACCCGCCAGCATAGCAGGAATACCCAGCATCAGAATCGTGGAGAATAAGGGTGCACTTCCTCCGGGAATGTATAAACCCACGCTTGAAACAGGCACCGACTTTCGCCAGCATGTAACACCGGGTACAGTCTCCACGGTTTGTCCGGACTCTTTCTGCGCAGCGTGAAACCGGCGTATATTCTCTGCAGCAAAACGTATTGCATTTTTCAGTTTTTCGGGAACAAGACCTTCTGCTTTTTCAAACTCGGTCTCTTCCACTTCAAAACGGCTTATCTGCACCTTATCGAACTGCAACCCATAAAGCTTCAGGGCGGCATCACCCTGAAGCTTTACATCGGAGAGAATACCGGCAACGAGCGTTTCAAGAGAAGCTGTTTCAGCGACGGGTCTTCGCAACAGGTTATCGTATTCCCTGCGTTCCGGAAATTTTATTGTTTTCATAGGTTCAGACCAGCTTGTCATTTTAAACAATCATTTTTTCAATAGGTACAACCAGTATTCCTTCCGCCCCGTTCTCTTTGAGTTGCTCAATAATATCCCAGAATTTATTTTCATTCACAACTGAATGCACCGAGCTCCAGCCCTTCTCTGCCAGGGGAAGCACAGTCGGGCTTTTCATTCCGGGAAGCAGTTCAAGGATTGCAGGCAGGCGATCATCAGGTGCGTTCAGAAGAATGTATTTATTGTTGCGTGCACGGTTCAAGGCATTGATTCGAAACAGAAGCTTATCAAGCAGCTGAAGCTGAACCGGAGTCAGGTTCCCATTGGCAATCATCACAGCCTCTGACTTCAGTACCACTTCCGTTTCACGCAGCCCATTCATAAACAAGGTGCTGCCCGAGCTCACCAAATCACATATTGCATCCGCCAGCCCAATGCCCGGTGCGATCTCCACAGACCCGCTGATTTCATGGATTTCAGCTTTGACATTTTGACTTTTCAGGTATTCGCCCAGAATAACAGGATAGGAAGTCGCGATACGTTTTCCCTCAAGCTCTTCCAGCTTCAAGTATGCCTTTTCCTTGGGTACCGCGATGCTGAGCCTGCATTTTCCAAACCCAAGCCTTTCCACAATTTTTACATTTTTATTTTTTTCAAGCATCACGTTTTCGCCAACAATACCGATATCGGCAACTCCGTCTTCCACATATTGCGGAATATCATCATCGCGAAGAAAAAACACTTCCAGCGGAAAGTTCATCGCTTCTGCCTTGAGTTTATTAACTCCATCATTCAATCCGATGCCGCATTCCCGGAGTATCCGGAGAGAGTCATCGTTAAGCCGGCCTGACTTCTGAATGGCTATTTTCAATTTTTCTTTCATCTGAAGGGGTATAAAAGAAAAGGGGGCTTACTGTTCGTAAGCCCCCTGATCCTGTGTTTAGTTATATGGTTATACACAATGCATCATCTGCCTACCTGTAGGGGTAAGTGATGGTGATGATGGAGTGTGAAATTGTTTTTCATTTTGTATCTTCGGAACAAATGTATGTTATTTTTTGGTCGGTGCGACAAGCACCCCGTTTTTTTTATGAAATGAGTCTTCCCAAAGGGTTCAAATGTTCCTCCGGATGCCCCTATTCATGAACACCTCAGCCGGCAACAAAGCACATCCTTCTTTTTGGTGGCTTTGCGCCGCAGTATTTGCAATTGTCTTACTGCCAAACCTCGTTC
>DASYGQ010000278.1:0-5224 GCA_035999585.1 Bacteroidia bacterium
AGAGCAGAAAAAGAAATACTTAGCAAAAATGGCGATGAAGCTGAACATGCAATTGGTACCGGCATAGCAATTATGTCCTCAGGATTGAGCCATTTTTGTCTGAGCTCTTTCGCTTTTCGCGAAAAGCGAGTGGCGAAAGCCCGGCCCCGCCCCTTCGCGGGGACATGCCCAAATACTCAGAAGCCTTAAATCATTAACGTTCGCAAGGTTCCGAACAGTAAAGATTTGGATTCCCAACCTGTTTAAACCTCGGGACTCAACTCACACCCACACTGACGAAAATTTGATCCGGAGAAGATGATTTATCTGAAGAGTATCGGAATAAAACTGATTTAAAGCGCAATGACTCCTTCAATTTTTGCGGCTTCGGCATATACGGCAATGACAGAGGCGGCATCGAGCATGACTTCTTTCACTGTTATGCTCATGTAGTTTCCTTTTTCAGAAGCTTTCTGGGTGAGCACAGCTTCGGCGGAGAAGAGATTTTCAACCCGGGCAAGCTTTTGATTGTCGGCAGGAATGATGAATTTAAACATATACACCAGAGGCCAGGTGAAATCTTTTTCAAGCTGCTCCTGCAGCTTTTTAAAGGGCTCTTTTTGATTCAGAGATTCGTCTTCAGTCATCCTGTAAATTTAAGAATTCTTTTGTTTAGGATTCAATGAATTTAAAGGTTCTGCTCAAAATAGGATGTGATCTTGGTAAAAAGATGCACCCTGTCTTTGCCAAGCACATTGTGCAGGTGGCCCGGATATACGAAATAATCGGGCTGGGTGCCTGCATCCACGCATTTCTTCAGAAACATCAGGCTGTGCTGCCAGACCACCACATCATCGGAAGTGCCATGAATGAGGAGGAGTTTTCCCTGTAGCTTGTCTGCATAATTGAGCAGACTGTTTTCTGCATATCCTTCCTTATTGGTTTGCGGAGTATCCATGTAACGCTCGGTATACATGACTTCGTAATAACTCCAGTCGATCACCGGCCCGCCTGCCACCGCTGCCTTAAACAGGCCGGCATGACGTGTCATCAGAGAGGTGGTCATAAAGCCGCCAAAGCTCCATCCAAACACCCCCATCCGGTTTTTATCAACATAAGAAAGTGATTTCAGATAACCGGTGCCCTTGATCTGGTCTTCCATTTCAAAAGTGCCGAGCCGGCGGAAGGTGGTTTGCTCAAACGCTTTTCCGCGTCCGGAAGAGCCCCTGTTATCCAGCGTAAATACAATGTAGCCATGTTCGGCCATATACTGAAACCACAGATCGCTTCCGGCCAGCCAGCTGTCGGCAACCAGCTGCACGCCCGGACCGCCATAGAGGTAATCAATAACCGGATATTTTTTGGTGGAGTCGAAATCAACAGGCAGGATCATCCGGCAAAAGAGAGGGTTGCCATCGGATGCTGGAATGCTGAACACCCGCATTTTTCCCAGCTTATAGGCCGAAAGGGGATTGGGTGCATTCAAAAGTGTCTGCATCATCTTTCCTTCGGAGCCGATCACGACCATCATACGCGGAACATCGGGTGATGACCAGGTATCGATGAGGTACGTGCCGTCGGGACTGAGCTGTGCTGCATGTGTTCCTTTCACAGCGCTTAACGTGATAGCTTTGCCATCTTTCAGGGAAGCGCTCCGGATGACACGGCCGATGAGATTGCTTTTGACGGCGCATTGATAAATGACGTGTTCTCCTTTGGCATCGAAGCCGATGAGTTCGGTCACTTCATTGTCGGTGCCATCCATTCCGCTGAGCTGACGCAGCATTTTTCCTTCGGTGTTGTACAGATAAAGGTTGTTGAAACCGTTGCGTTTGCTTTGCCATACAAACAATCCGGGTTTGGAGCGTACAAATTGAAGAGGATGGAGAGGCTGTACGTATTTTTCATCCTTTTCTTCAAAGAGTGTTTTTTCAAAATCACCTGTCAGGGCATTGTATTCATTCATCCACAAATGATTCTGAT
Source organism: Bacteroidia bacterium (assembly GCA_035999585.1). Classification (GTDB taxonomy): domain Bacteria; phylum Bacteroidota; class Bacteroidia; order Palsa-965; family Palsa-965; genus Palsa-965. Next base: position 1,963 of record DASYGQ010000278.1, read on the forward strand.
CGCGGTTCAGCACGGCCATGTAAATATGCTTTTCGTCGGGGCTCCAGGCGATGTTGGTGAGGTATTGTTCTTTGGGCAGGCCGGTCTTCAGAAAAACCGTGCTTCGTTTGAGGGGGTCAAAAACCCCTACAGTGACCTCATGGCTTTTATCGCCGGCCATGGGATATTTGATGAGGTCTGCCACGGCAGGGCGTGCAGTCAGGTCAAGCACGGGATAGTCGGTAACCATGGTCTGATCCATGCGGTAAAAAGCAAGAAGGGCTCCGGAGGGTGACCAGAATGTGCCTTTGGTGATACCGAATTCCTCGCGGTGAACGGTGTGTCCGTTGACAATGTTTTTATCCACGTCTTTGGTCACCTGAATACGTTCGGTTCCATTGCTGATGAATAAATTGTTTTCGATGGTAAACGCCCTGAATTTGCCACCCGGAGCTTCGTCTTTGTTTTCTTCTGTTTCGGTATTGGTTTCGGTAACAACATGCAGGCCTTCCTCATGCATGCCGTAATAAAAAGTGCGGTTGCCCTGGCTGAAACTGAAATGGGTGATGTCGCTCCAGGAAACAGAAGGGAAACTTTTCAAGGTGTCGTTGCCGGAAGTTTTGAGCAAAGCATTGAGCCTGGTGCAGGTCATGAACAGCTCGGGCTTTGAAGCGGGCCCATAGCAGAGCATGAGCTCGTTGGGATGATCTTTGGAGGTATATGAAAATCCTTTGCTTCCGGGTATCCAGGCAATGGTAAGCTTGTCGGGAGCCAGGCTTGTTTTCTGTTTGATGACAGCCTCTTCCATGGTCAGCATTTTTGACTGGGCGCTGAGGATCGTACCGGGAAGCAGGAAGAGAAGGAACAAAGAGCGGGAGATAGGCATTGATTTGGGTTTTGAGAACGAATGTAGGAAGAAATAATATTCAATAATCAATCCTCTTTATCCCCGAAGGGGGAATATTCAATTCTCAAGTATAAGGAAGAAAAGAATATCGAATATCCAACGCCGAATATCGAATATCGAAGTGTTTTATGGAAGGCGATTTTATGTGATAGACCACCCATATTTGGTCCCTAAAGGGGAATTCAACTTTCATGTATTATTACTTGAAAATTGAAAATTGAGCATTGAATATTATTTTCAAAAACAAAAGGGCTCCGAAAGGGTGCTTTTATGCAATTTTTTCGAGACAGATACTGTTATTCGGATGAAAGAGGCGTTGGGTAGATGACAAAGGTTTGTTGAGCTGAAAGCCTCTGGATTCGTAGTACCGGATGACTTGAAGGGGGTCAATTCCACTTGCGGCATCTTCATCGCAGCCCAGATGTAAAGAATAATTGGGTGTTAATTTTTTGTATCTCAATTTTGTCACCTTGTTTTTGGGAGCGAAAAGTTCAGCAGCGAGACGAGTCATCAGGATTGGAGGGATCCGTACGACTTTTAATTCAGTGAACCATGCACTCAGAGAAATCAGTTTTTCCTGAAAGGTCATGTTACTGAATTTCTTCAGTTTTACAACTCCGTAGCGCTGCCACCACCTGCAAAACCAAGCATCGTTATGTACAACAATCCCACCTACTTTCAAGACCCTTATTATTTCATTAAGTACTTTTTCCGGTTCCAGCGGGTGTTCAAGAAAAGTATGGGTAAAAATGCAGTCGATGGAGTTGTCCTTGAAAGGAAGTTGTTGGGCATTCGATACGAAGCCAATCTTATTGTATGTCTGGGTATAGGCCTGTATACTTGAGTGTGAAATGTCCAGAGGAAAATAATTCCTGAAGCGTGAATAGGCGTTGGCGGATCGGTTTTGATATCGGCTGCCACCGATTTCGACTACGATACCCTTCGTGGCAAACCGGGATTCCAGATTAGAAATAATTGCTTCCATTCTCTTCGCATCTTCTCCTAATTGATGGTAGTGCTCTTTAACGGCGTCCAAAAATTCAGGTGGCGCATTTTTTTTTACTTCATCGGAATAAAAATCATCGTAAAAAGTGGCAGTGGCAGAGGGTTCCAGGAAATTATAGAGAAGATTATTTTCCAGCTGGAATTTTTTTCTTTCATCCAAAATAGTGGTGATATCCGACATATAAGGGAGATTTCTTCATTGTTAAAATAGCAGGCTAAGATACGGAATCTGTTTTGATGTATATTTCGGAAAATTAGGTTCGGGCTTTAAATGAAGGGAAATAAATAATCGATAATCTCCATCTATACAGTTTGGGTGGAATACTAAGTGAAAAAAGAATCCTTCATGATTCGATATTCAGTGTTCGATATTCGACATTCATCTTACAACAAAAAGGCTCCGAAAGGAGCCTTTTTGTTGTTGAATTTTTTTCTTATTTAATAATGTTACAGTGTCCGATATAATGATGCTTGATGTGGAACACATCTTTGAGATCCACTTTCCACACATAGGTGTCGATCTGTGCAATGTCGGCACCGCCATTGGCACGTCCATCCCATCCCTGGCCCCATACATAGGTTTCGAACATCAGATTTCCCCAGCGGTCGAACATCATGAGGTGATAATTCTTGGGATCTATGCCTTCTCCGTAAGGCATCCATACATCGTTCTTTCCATCGCCATTGGGTGTAAAGGTATTGGGGGCGTAAAAGGTGAAATCGGGCTGGATGCAGACCGGATGCTGTACCGAGTCGCGGCAGCCGTCGTTCGCCACTACCACCAGATTGACCATATAGCAGCCCGTATCGGGATAAGTAAACTTCGGATTTTTGATTGTGGATCCGGCTCCGCTCAGGTCACCAAAGTTCCAGCTCCAGGAGATGATGTTGGAATCAATGGTGCTCTGGTTTGCGAAATAAATGGTAGGGTCCAGAATCGTGGTGGGTTGCGGCGAAGCGGAGAATGCTGCCACAGGAACAGGCAATGCGTCAATGTAATTGGGAACGGTCTGACTTCCCTTACAGCCATGCAGATCGATGACACTATAAGTTACTGAATAGAGCCCAGCCACATAATAGCAATGTTGTGCCGTATTGCAGGTGCTTACGGAATCTCCGTCACCGAAATTCCAGACAGCGCTCTGACAGCCCTGTGTGGAGGATCCAACAAAGGTGGCGCAGACAGGGGCGCATTTGACCGTGTCTTTTGTTGTAAAGGTGACAACAGGAAGCGGATACAAAGTGACGGTGGTCATGGATGAATCGGTGGGTGTGCCGCAATTATCCGAAACGATGACAGTGTATGTGGTGGTCACTGTTGGGCTTGCTGTCGGGTTCTGCACATTGGCGCTGGAAAGGCCGGTGGCAGGT
>DASYGQ010000280.1:0-5173 GCA_035999585.1 Bacteroidia bacterium
ATCGGTCAGCCTTCTGGGGATCAGAACTTCTATCTTCTGCATTACCAGTTCTTCTTTTTCATAACCAAACATACGGTTGGCAGAAGGGTTGGCGCGCATGATTTCGCCGTTTTCGGATGTAATGAGTATGCCCTCGGTGGCATATTCAAATAAGGCCTCCAGGCCGTGACGGCTGTCCATTGGTTTCTCTTTCGGTTGTTGCGGATCGAAGTTAGGCAATTGTCTGGAGTTTTCAGATTCCAAAAATACAGAAGGCTCAGCGCCTGAATATGACGAATATCAGTTCCGGCAGGATTATTATCATTTTCCACCCCGATGCATCGGGGTACTTTTGATCATCTTCTTAAACCAATAACAATGAACAACATGACCCCCCTTCAGAATCTTCATTATGCACTTGGAGAAATGGCCTATTGCATTGCTAAAGCCGATGGACAGGTTCAGGAACAGGAAAGAAAGAAATTCCATGATATTGTGGCAGCTGAAATGCGCTGTGGCGACATGGATTTTGATCTTTCTGACATCATTTTCAGCGTAATGGACAAGGAAGGGCTTGATGCCGAAACATCCTATAACTGGGCCATGAAAGAGAACAGGCTCAACAGTTATTACCTGAGCCCGGAGCTTAAGGAGACCTTTATTAAGGTCATGGAAAAAATGGCTAAAGCCTGGCCTCCGGTAACAATTTCCGAAAAAAGTATGCTGGATCGTTTCAAGAAAGACATTGCCCCGATTCACGGAGACCCGGCTTATTATGCCAACATCCTCTAATAAATTCCATCCATGAACACCACTCATTATCACATCGCTGCCGAGGCTGTTACCCGTATCTTTCTGGGCATCCTGTTTTTTGCCCAGGGTTATGACAAGGTTTTTAATCTGGGTATCCCTCAGGTTATCGGCAACTTTGAATACCCGGTGAGGCTTCGGCATTTGCCCCGTTTCCCCCTTGTGCTGGCGGCTTATTTTACATCACTGGCAGAGCTGATCTGCGGCTTCCTGCTCATCATCGGATTTATGAAATATTATGCGCTTTATCTGCTGGGTCTGGATCTGCTGATTGTCGGTGCTTCACTTTCCATGCTGGAACCGCTGTGGGACATGAAGCATGTCTTCCCCAGGCTCCTGCTGCTGTTAATTTTGCTTGTACTACCCTCGGAATGGGGCACACTTTCCGTCGATTATGCCTGGTCCGTCATCCGCTTTATCAGACACATTCTACATTCTTAAATAATCCTTTCAGCCATGAAATTTCAAACCCTTTTCGTCCCAACCGATTTCTCCGAAGCGGCAGACAATTCGGCTAACTATGCCATTGCACTGGCGCAGGAATTAAAGGCTTCGGTGATATTATACCATGCCTACCACATACCGGTACCTACCCCGGAAATGCCCATCATGGTGATTTCCCCCCAGCAGCTGGAAAAAGATAATTTGCAGCGCCTGGATCATTTGCGGAATAAGCTTCTGAAAAAGAGCGGCGCAAAGGTTCACATCGAATGCGTGTGCAGCCCTGGGTTTGCGGCAGATGAAATAACGGATATCTCGGAAGCCAGGAAGGCCGATCTGATCGTCATGGGTATTTCGGGTTCCGGACCATTTGCTCATGCTTTGCTTGGCAGCGTGACCACGAATATGTTGCGGAAAATTTCGACCCCTCTTCTGATCGTGCCTGAGAAAGCGAAATTTAAAGGCCTTTCCAAAATAGCATTTGCCTGCGATTACGAATTTGGCATCAGCCCGAAAACAATTTCCAAGCTGAAGGATTTTGTGAAGATATTTCGCGCGCACCTTTTGGTAGTTGGGATTCGTGAGCCACAGGGGGAGCTGACAGCCACCTCCATCAACGATGGCCATTTCCTGGAAATGGAACTGCACGGAATACCACATTCCGTTTTTTCTCCGATGAACTCAGATGTGACAGCCGGTCTTCTTGAGTTTGAAGACAGCCACAAAGTTGATCTCCTGGTAATGGTGCCCAGGAAGCATTCTTTCTTCAGCCGCATTTTTCATGCCAGCAATACCAAAGAGATGGTGTTTCATAGCCATACGCCAATACTGGCTTTACGTGAATAAACCGAACCATGGACTTCAAGGATTATTATCAAATCATAGGTGTTTCGAAAACAGCATCTGCTGATGAAATTAAAAAGGCCTACCGCAAGCTGGCTGTTAAATACCATCCGGATAAAAACCCCGGCAATAAGAACGCCGAGGAGAAATTCAAGGAGATCAGCGAGGCCTGGCAGGTATTGCAGGACTCGGAGAAACGGGCCAAATACGATGAGCTGGGATCCAACTGGCAGCAATATCAGCAAGGCCCGCAATCGGATCAGCAGTTCGACTGGTCGAAATGGAATGCACAGCACGGTGGTGGGAGCTCTTTTTCCGGTTTCGAACAAGGCGGAGAAAGTGATTTTTCCGATTTCTTCGAATCGCTCTTCAACGGTGGCTCCTCACGTAAAAATGGTGGAAACCGTTCGAAAAGACCTATGGCCGGAGAGGATTACGGAGCTGAAATTGAAATCCCCCTCGAAGATGCTTTTGCCGGAACCAAGCGTCAGCTGGATGTTCATGGAACGATTCTGCAAATGAGCATCGGTAAAGGTGTGAAGGAAGGCCAGGTGCTTCGTTTGAAAGGAAAAGGCGGGAAGGGCCGGAACGGCGGTACGGATGGAAACATTTTGCTTACGGTGCATATCCAGCCTCATGAACATTTCAGCGTGTCGGGAACCGACCTCAAATGCGAGGCTCCGGTTGATCTTTATACCTTGATCCTCGGTGGAAAAGCGCTGATCCGCACCTTGAAAGGAAGCATCCGTATTGATATCCCTGCTGAAACTGAAAACGGAAAAGTGCTTCGCCTCAAAGGAATGGGCATGCCGGTATTCGGAAGTCAGAAAGGAGAAGCAGGCGATTTGTTTGTCAAAGTGAAAGCCTTGTTGCCGAAAAATTTAAGCGACAAAGAAAAAGAAATGTTTCGCAGCCTTTCCGTGGAAAAATCAAACACAGCCTATGCTGTCAAGTGAGGCATTTAGAAATAATTAAATGAATATCGAATACTGAACGCCGAATATTGAATGCCGAAGTCATCCTTAAGTTGCTGGTCACTATTAATCAAACACTTCGATATTCGGTGTTGGACATTCGACATTCGATATTCTTTTCCAAATTTCATTCCCCGCAGGCATACTCCGCTTCATCCTTGATCAGCCGTATCTGCAATTGCGCCACCACCGGATTGGCTGAACTTCCGTTCAGACAAACAAGCCTGTAGGCGAGGGTGGAAAGCTTCCAGTCGTAAATGATACCGTTGATGGAACTTTTGTAGATGCGCTTGAAATTCTGTTCAACGGGAATTCCTGCATGGAGACAAAGCTCCATGGCCCTCTTCACAGCTCCGTTATATTCATCCATGCCTTCGAATTCCATTTCAGCAGCGGCATCGGAAGCGTAATGTAAAAGATTCTGATCCGCCAGACGGCTTAGGAATTCTTCCACCAGAGGACTTTGATAGGTATAAGCGATTGCGAGCTCCATGATATTTGTTTTAAACAAAACTAAAGGCATGGTGCCCGAAAAAAAATGACCTGAATCAGCTTTTTTCAAAAGACCGGCTTCTTTATCCGGAAACAATCACCCCCGGGCTTGACAGATATCATGTCACCGCCTCCCGGATGAGCGTTATTTTGCAGGAAATATCAAAAGATAAATCAGGTTATGGAAACACTCATCGTATATGATTCCAATTATGGAAACACCGAGAAGGTTGCAAAATTTATTGAGAAGCAATTCACTAACGGAGCAAAAGCCGTTTCTGTTGATAAGCTGCAGGAAAGCGATTGGACAGGAGTGAAATTGCTTATTGTAGGAAGCCCCATTCATGCCTGGAGGCCTTCCGAGAAAACAAGCAGTTTTATCAAGGGACTTAGTCCCGATAAATTAAAGGGAATTCTGGTAACCGGCTTTGATACCCGTGTAAAAAGCATTTTCAGCGGTGATGCAGCCACAAAAATTGCCAAGGGCCTGAAGCTTCATGGCGCACGTTTGATCGCATCTCCCATTGGCCTGCGGGTCAAGGGCAAGGAAGGGCCCTTGCTGAAAGGCGAGTTGCACCGGGCCGTCGTTTGGACGAATCTGATTAAATCCAATCTCAATATGCGTTTTTATAATCCTGCTAAAAGCCATGCGCTTTCTCCCGATTATGGAACGTATCCGGAGTCCAGGGCTGTCATGGCCCGGTGGCAACGCCTGACGCTTCTGTTCATCCTGGCTTATGAAGGTGCAGGTGGATTGTTAGGAGGCACCCTGCTGCTCATCGCACCTGACGGAAGGTTGATGGATATGCCTGTTCATATCATGCACGGCGCATTCATTGATTTTTTTATTCCCGGTTTGATCCTGCTCGGCTTGGGAATCCTCAATAGCTATGCATTTATTGCATTGTTGAGACGGAGCCGTTTTGCCTGGATTGCAACTGGCCTGGCCATGGGAGGATTTCTTGTTTGGTTTGCCGTGGAAATCATTATTCTGCAACGCCTGCACTGGCTTCATGTGATGTGGGGGATTCCCGTGGTTGTGGGAAGCTTTTTCGCAGCCCGGCTGATTCCAAGGAAAGGCGCAGTAAAGAGATTTGTGATGAGCAGTTTGCGTTTAAAGCCTGAAGGGGTGGATTCGCTTTAAGGAGTTTCTATGGGATAATCACTGGACAAATGAATATAAATAAAGGAGTACCGTTTTGGGTACTCCTTTATTTAAGGCTGTTTCGGAAAACGTATTCGGTGACGGATTATACCTTTTGGGTCTCTTTCTTTTTCTCCATGAACTTTTCAATCAGCTCCGGCATTTTTTCAAAGACAGCTGACAAGCCTTTGGAGCTGCGTGTGGAGATAAATTGAATGTCGCCGCCTTTGGTTACCAGAAAACCAACGGGACCCAATCCGATTCCCGCGCCTCCGCCTGTGCCCGAGCCTTCTCCCTGCTCTTTGGCAGGGGCTTTTCCTTCTCCTCCTCCGCCTCCAAAACCCAGTCCGACCGACATGACAGGAACACAGGTGAATTCACCCAGTTTGAATTGCTGGCCAATGATTGTTTCGGTTTTCGCTTCTGTTTTCAGAAACGTTGTGATCTTTTCGATCATTTCATTCAGGTTGTTCATTTTGTTTGTTTTTTT
>DASYGQ010000300.1:0-7243 GCA_035999585.1 Bacteroidia bacterium
GACAGAATAGAAGCGGTGTTGTCTGTAGACCCATCGTTGACAACAATGAGTCTGTCGGTCAATACAAGAATTTTCCGGATGACATCCGCCAGCGTTCCACCATTGTTATAGGTAGGCATCAGCACACAGCACCCGAGCGCAGAAAAGCGGTTTTGAGAAAGGGTATCTGTCCGTTGATCCAGCATTCTTTCAAACAGTCTGCAGGATTCTGAAAAAGAGAACCTTACATGACCGGTATATCTATCGGTTTATTTATAAATTTGGATGCAAATTTAGCATTATTCCCCATTTCCTTCATGCACAAACGCTATATACTCCTGCTTTTTCTGGTGTTGTGGGCATCTTTCTATTGTCCTGGTCAGGAAAAAAAAGAGCGGAAAGCAAAAGAAAAAAAGGAGCATAAAAAGAAAGAAAAGAAAATACCTGAGAACATTGAGGCCATCCCTGCGGTATTCGCCTTCCGGCCCAAGTATAGCTTACCATCCACCTTGTTCGACATCAGCAATAAATCCGGGAACGGTTTGCGCTTCAACTATGCCCCTTTTGTAAGAGGAGTGGTTGGCGCAGGAGTCAAAATCAAGAGTGTTTACATCGCTTATTCCATAAAAATACCAAACACAACCGCAGAGGAGCTGGATCGGGGCAAAACCTCTTATCAGGATATCCTTGTAACCATCCAGACCCGCATTACAGGGGTGCACCTTTTTTATCAGGATTATAAGGGATTTTACCTACTTTATCCCGACCGATACAATCCGAAGTGGACGCGCGAAAAGGTTTTCCCCCAGGTTCCGAGTCTGCATATCATCAATGCCGGTGTCAATCTGACTTTTGTATTTAACCCCAATTTCTCACTGAATGCTGCTTTTGCCCAAAACGAAAGGCAGAAGAAAAGCAGAGGCTCATTTATGATGGGCATCAGTGAAAGATTCACTTCCTTGTCATGCGACACAAGCATTGTTCCCGCGGGTCAGGCCTCCGCTTATCCAACGCTGAATAAATACTCCAGTGGAAGTTTTTACTCCAGCATTCTTTCACTCGGCATGGGGTATTCATTCATACACAGGCGCTGGAATCTGACACCCGTATTGCTTGCAGGATCAGGATTGCAGGGAGAGTATTTTCACCTCAGTTCGGGCAGTCAGCTTGACTTCCGCGTTCCTTTATACTTCAATTTCCGAACCTCCCTGGGTTACAATGGAGATCACTTCTACACAAATGTTATTTTCAATGCGGAACTGAATTCGATCAGTCTGAGCGAGACACAAATGAGAATATATCACGGCTCCATTGATTTTGGCCTTGGCATCCGGTTTTAAGTGGTTCACACTGAAATAAGAAAATCCTTTTTTTTATCTTTACTATCTAAACTCATCTTCGCTAAATGCTGACGCGCCTTTTCCTTTTCCTTTCTCTGATTTCAGCCGGCTCCGGTATTCGTGCACAGGCTCACCAGCCTACTGTTGAAGAACAAGGACTGGTTAAATGGCTTTCTTTTCCTGAAGCTCTGGAACTGAATAAAAAGCAACCCAAACCTTTTCTCGTTGATATATATACGGATTGGTGCGGCTGGTGCAAGCAAATGATGCGAACGACTTATACTGATCCGAATCTGAGTGCGTATATCAATAACTGGTTTTATCCCGTCAAGTTCAATGCAGAAGGCCATGATACCATTGAGTACATGGGGAAAAAATACATTAATCCCGGAAAAGAGTCTCGTTCGACTCATCAGTTGGCCATTAAATTTCTGGGGAACCAGATGTCGTACCCCTCCACAATTTTCATAAGCAACAATTTCCAGTTTCAGCTGAACACATCCGGGTATCTTGACAACCGCATGATCGAGCCCATACTTGTTTATACGGTGGAAAACATATTCCGGACAACGGCATACGAAGAGTTTAAAACACATTTCACCAAAGCCTTCTATGATACAACGAAACCCAAACAACCGGAAGTAAAATGGCATTCACTTGCTGAAGCGGAGAAGCTGAATAAAAAAGAGCCCCGGAAAATTCTGATTGATATTTATGCGAACTGGTGCAATGGCTGCAAGGTGATGAATAAAACCACCTTCAGCGACCCTTTGGTTAAAGATTACCTCAACAAGCACTTTTACCTGGTTGATCTGAATGCCGAAATAAAGGACAGTATCAGGTTCCTGGGCAAAACATATTACAACAACGGAAGGAACGGAACTCCTTTTCACGACCTGGTCATTGAGCTTTCTCATCAGAATCTTTCCTTGCCCACGCTTGTCATGCTGGATGAGCAAATGAAAACAGTAGATACTCTTCCTTTTTATATTTCACCGGAAACCCTGGATCCAATCCTGCATTTCTATGCCGACGGATCTTACAAGACACTGAAATGGGAAGAATACCTCAGGAAATACGGTGAAAAAGAGAAAGAGAAAGAGAAAAAGAAGTAGATGTAACGTTTGAGATCTGGGCTCAGAGAATGCGGTATTTGCCCTTGAATTTCAAATAGGTAATCCCTTCCCACCGAATAAATGCAGAAATTTCCAGAACTTCTGAGGAAGGGAATCTCAGGTCATACTCTATAAAAAAGAAAGGGTTGTCGTTCGGATTGACCAGGGCCATGAATTTGATATTATCTCCATCCGTCATGGTCAGTTTTTTATTCTGCTGTGTCATCAGCACCTCCTTGATCATCTGAATAAGGCAGACCCCCGGAGCAACAGGAGCCTGAGGAAAATGGCCCTTATAGACCGGATGGTGAACATTCAGTTCCACCTTCACGTTCATTTTTTCTGGTGAAAGCACACTGATGTCACGTATTGTATAAAAGTCTTCCAAAAGCAATGTCTTTTCCATGTGATATCAAAGATAGGAATGTTTGTTCTGAACAAAGGTATATTTCACAAAATTCCCGTGACCTTTCTGTAATTTCATTCATTGGGACTGGATCAGCGTGAGGTTCATCCTGACCGGCAACCCAATGTGCTTCAGAATAATTCCGCCGGCTACTCCGTTTGAATAATTCTCATACCTCACCTTCACCTTATTCCTGAACCAGTTCCCTTCATAAGCTCTTACGGGTTGTTTTGACTCTGCATCAATGAAATAATAAGCATACGTTTTCTGATACGGAATTCTGTAAATGACATTTGCCTTGATACCTTTTTTTCGTTTTTCCGCATCCTGGGAGTACATGGATGTCTGAAAAATAAGGCCGAGGTCTTTCTTCAGCATTTCAATCAGGTGCGGCTTAGAATCAAAACCGGGGAATGCAGAAATAAGTCTGAAGCTATCAGCCTTGATTTCAAAGTCAAATATTTTCATGCCCAATTCCGTTACGAATACAATATGAGAGGAAAGACTGTCGGTTTTTTTATATAGCAATATGCCACTGAAATGCTTTTTGAAGATATCAATGCTTGCCCTGTATTTCAAAGCCGGCTCACCACTTCCTGCCATCGGTTTGACATCTGAAGCATGAACCGGATAAGCCACATACTTCCTTGAGCAGCCTGATATAAAAATCAGCAGCACAATGCAAATCAGGGTATATCTAAGTTTCCCTTTCACCAGATCAGTTCAAGATGAATTTACTGGCGGGGATATCGCCATTCAGCTTTTTGTTCATGAAATCTATGATGGTGGAATCGCCGGAGGGTTCTTCCATTTCAATTTTCATGACAGAGCTTACCGCTTTATCAAAATACATATTTATCTTCTTCAGACTTTCTTTCATGCCTTTTGCAAGAGGGTAGAGTTCCAGTTTGTATCCCTTTTCATTTTCAAAAAACACAACCCTGAATTTACCCGATTTGAGGATGTTTCCCTGCACACTGGCAATCATGATATCATTGATTTCCTTGAAAATTTTATTTGAATTCATGTCATAGCGGGTGATTCGCGCTTCGTCCTTGATGAGTATCTTATCCTTGTTTATAAGGATCATGTATTTGTAAGGAGTCGTGTATTCCCAACGAAGCAGGTTCTCTTTCTTGAAACAAAAGTGGCCTTTACTCGTCACCTTTTCGGTCAGGGCACTCAATTCCTTCACTTGCTGAAAATCGCTTTCGATGGACTGCGTGCTCTTTGCCATCACATCTATTTTTTGCCGGAACGCACTGGTATCCTTCATAGGCCGAAACAGTTCCTTCTGGGCACAGAGAATACCTGAGAAAAGAAAAAATGACAGAATAACGAAACTGGTTCTAAGCATAGGGTTTGATCTTTGTAAGTTCATCAAGTGGTACAATCCGGTAGCCTTGTTCTTTGCATAACTGAATGGTCTTCTGCAAAAGTTGTACCGTTCCAGGCATTGTATCATGAAAAAGGACAATTGATCCTGGTTTCAGCCTCTTGCGGATGCGCGCCATTACTTCAGAAGGGCTTTTAGCAGTAGTGTCCAGACTTCGGATATTCCAGCCCACAGCTGTGAAGCCATTTTGTCTGACAGCCCGGGCCAGATTTGGCGTTGTTACCCCATAAGGTGGCCGGAAATAAACCGGTTTCAGCCCGGTAGCACTTTCAATGAGTCCGTTCGCTCCGGATAGATCCGCGCTCAGGCGGTTGCTGGAATAAAAATCGAAAAGAGGAGCGTGTGAATAGCTATGATTGCCTAAAATATGACCTGCCGCCGAAATCCGTTTCAAAATATCTTCTTTGCCAGGAATTGACCTTCCGATGCAGAAAAAAGCAGCTTTCAGATTTTCTTCCTTTAAAACATCCAATATCTGAGGAGTGATTTCAGAATTTGGTCCATCATCAAAGGTAATACTGATGATCTTCTCTGATGTCAACCCTTTACAAACGGCAGATATGTGAAACCCGGACTGAATGAATGCTGAACCATAGAAAACAGTCAGGCTGTAAATCAACCCCATCAAGACAAAAAACAGCCAGTGCACAGGTGCATAAAAAGCATGAATACCCATTACGATGGCCAACACGCCAAGGAACAAAACATTTGTAGTCTTGAAGGTCAGCATGCTGATAGCAGTGTAAAAACATAATCACTGTCACGCCAGTGATTGACAATCAGGATGTAATTCAGCTGAAGTGGCTGAAGTGACTGAACATCCAAAACCGGCGGCACTTTTTTATTCTTCAGCATCCACACAGCCATCCAAAATGCGAAGGCCCCGTTTGTCATATACTCTCCGCAGAATTGTTTGAAATTGGAATTGGGAATATTTTTGAAAAACCCGGTCCGGAGTTTTTCTGTTTTTGTTTCGTGTCGCTCATCCGAGGAATGCCCTAACCAAACAAAGCTGATGTCTTCTTTCTGCAAGCCTTTCGTTTTCAGAAAACGAGCAATCCCGTTTTCCAGTTCTTTCAGCGTTGCAGGCTTGTATAAAAACGAAACACCGCAGAATTTCGCTGACGAAGATGCTGTCTTGTCTGCCGACAAAACAAAAAACGAAGCCCCTTCTCCCAGCTTCAAACCTGAGGAAGGGTTCGCGCGCTCCATGAGCGTCAGGTAATTCGGTGTCACTTCATCCACCCCACCCATAAGTACAAGCCTTGCCGAGCCTTCTCCGATGAGCATTGCCGAATCAAGCAGGGCCGTCTCAAAAGAGAATCCCCGGTGCACATAACTGAGGTTATACTCATGGCATTTGAGAACAAGGGCAATCTGAGCGGCAACGGTATTGTGGGTCGACTGAATAAACGAGGTGGGCGTCAGCATTTGTTCCCCGTTATCGATCATGGCGAGCAGAAACTTCTCTGAATCTTCGTAGCAACCCAGGCCTGTGCCGCACACAATCGCATCGGCATTTTTCACTCCGGCTTCTGCCAGAGCATTCATGGCAACACTTATGCCCATCTTAATTGCCCTTCCCATGCGACGGATCATGTTAGCCGGGATATACTCTTTGTAGGAAGGCTCAAGAGCCCGGAAATGATTTTCAGGAGCCGGCTTCGCTGTGTTCGGGAAGGAGTCCGGTGACAGATGATCCTGAGCAGAAATGCATGCGCTGCCGTTTATATAGATTTCTTTCATCCGTTTTTCGAGAATAAGAGGGATGAACAATTTCCGCCAAACCCAAACGAATTGCTCAAAACGGTGTTCACCCTGGTTTCGAGAAGTTTGGTTTCGGGCATAAGGCTGAATTCTTTCATCGGCACCTGAAAATTCAGGTTGGGGAAAATTGTATCATGCTTCATGGAAAGGATTGAGATCACCGCTTCAATGGAGGCTGCCGGCGCCAAAGTGTGGCCCGTATAGGCTTTTGTGGAACTGAATTTAGGCATATTCTTACCAAACACATTCAACAGGGCTGTTCCTTCCGACAAATCATTGTTGGGAGTTCCTGTTCCATGGGCATTCACATAGTCGATATCCGAAGGTTTCATTCCTGCAACATCAAGGGCTTTCAACATGGCCTGAGTCGCGCCAAAACCATCTGGTGAGGAAGCGGTCTGATGATAGGCATCGTTTGCGTTTCCATAGCCACAAAGTCTGGCAAGCACTTTTTTTCCGGTGCGTCTGACTTCCGCCTCCGATTCCAGTACGAGATAAGCAGCACCCTCACCAAGGTTGAGGCCGCTGCGGCTGTCATCAAACGGACGGCACCATGCTCTATCAAGGATCATGAGGGCATTAAATCCGTTCAAAGTAAATTTTGAGAGTGAATCAGTCCCGCCAACAACGACCCGGTCGAGCTGACCGCTTTTAATCAGCCTGGCGCCAAGCATAATAGCATTGGCGGCAGAGGAGCAGGCCGTGGAAATAGTTGTCATAAAATCCCTGATACCCAGATAATCGGCGATGCATTCAGTACTGTCGCCGCAGTCGTGGGTATTCAGGCAGTAAAGATGATTCGTGTTTTCAAACAGCTCTTTGTAGTATCGTTCAGTAGCACCCATGCCGGCAACAGAAGTGGATGAAACGATTCCGGTACGAGCCTCTGAAATTTTACTTATGCCTGCTGATTGCAATGCCTCTCTGGCAGCTATCATTCCAAGAAGGCTGGTACGTGAATAATGCGGGACATCGATACCGGTCAGCTTTATGAGCTCTTCATCGCTCATGTCGACTTCACCCGAAGGGAATTCATCTTTGTGGTTCGTCTGAAGATGTTTGATGGGACCAATTCCGCTTTTACAGGCAAGCAGCCGGGCATGTGTTTCAGCTACATTGTTTCCAATTGCAGAGATGATGCCGGCACCAGTGACAAAAACGGTTTGCGACATGCTTCAGGATTTGCCATTGGCATGGATGTATTCGGCCATGCTTCGGAGAGATTTAAAAATATCCTTCC
>DASYGQ010000126.1:0-5732 GCA_035999585.1 Bacteroidia bacterium
GCCATTCCTCAAAAGAAGATTTACTTCTGGCCTGCCCTTTCATATAATCCCGAACGGTCTTCTCCTTAATTAAATGAACCTTCATTGACAGATACGCATAAAGTTAGCAAAAGTTCTCTTTTTGTGAACTTTTTATTTCAAATATTTGTCTCTCGTGTTTATTTAACACAAATAGCTGCATATGAACCTATAAGGCAGATACTGCTTTTGATGCCGTTCATATTCACACGCAATTTAAGCACCCGTTATCCGAGAAAAACTCAAACTATTGTCCTTATAAAGCAATCGGCTTCGCCCTGAAACAACAACTCCATCTATGTCTACCCCTTTGAACCATTCTCAAAACACCATAATAGTTTGCGATTAAGCACAAAAAAAGCAGGCAGAAAAATCCGCCTGCTTTGAAAGTCAATTGAACTGTATATTATTTTAAGGCTTCGGCACATCCTCCAGCATCAGCTCCCGGATGTATTTCACCGGTGCGCTGCCATAGCTCAGGAATTTTTCATGGAATGCTTTCAAATCAAATTTATCGCCCTGCTTTTTCTTCATCGCCTCGCGCAGGTCATAGATCTCGGAAAAGCCGGTAAAGTAACAACACAATTGAACCTGTGTCACCGATACGCGATGCCACTTCTCTTCCGCTTCCGCCTTCTCCTGAAATGCCTGGTTCACCAGCAGATCAATTGCCTGATCCTTGCTCATGCCCTTCACATGCACACTGTAATCCAGAATCGTGTTGCACACGCTGCGCAAATGCCATTTGTAATACATCAGCCACATTTCCGGTTCGTTGTTGTCATATCCCTCTTCCATCATCATACGCTCGACATACACCGCCCAGCCTTCCACCATCGAACTGCTGCCAAACAAAGCCTTCACCAGGCTTGGTGAATTGTTTGAGTAAACCAGTTGTGTATAATGCCCCGGTATGGCTTCGTGCATGTTCAGAATTTGCACGATATAATCGTTGTATTCGCGCAGATAGCTTTCCTTATGATCTGCCGGCCAGCCCGACAGGCTGCCCACATTATAATAGGAATTGCCTTCCTTGTCATAGGGGCCCGGTGAATCCACCGATGCCCCCGCCACACCTGCCATATAGGCCGGCTCTTTGCGCACCACCAGCGGCTTGGACGGATCAATGTACAACAGCTTCTTCGAGTTCACAAAATCAATCAGCGCCGGAAGGCCCTGCTCAATGGCCGTCTGGAACGAATCGGCTGTTGTGTGGTGGAGCGACAGCTTATCAATAACCTTGCGAACCATTTCCAGGTCAGCGGCAGGCATTTTTTCATCGGGGAAATATTTCGGCCAAAGCTGTTTACCCAGCTTGCTCATCTCCGCCTGAACCTCTGTCTTCCGCTTCACTGCCTTGTCGTACATCTCCTCAGCCGTATTAGCCGATTCCATATTATAAGCAAAACTCTTATCGTACTGCTCCTTGCCGATCCTGAAATCCTTAAATATCTCCTTTTCCTCCGGCTTCTGTTTGTTGCGAAGCCATTTCACATAGCCATTCACAGCTGCCATCGCCTGATCTATTTCAACCGTAAAACCCTTCTTTTCCTCCGCAGACAAAGAAGATGCCTTCAGTGAATCACGTATCATTGAATCGAACACCTCCAGTGAACCCAGATTCTGCTCGATTGCCATGGCGGTATGCTCAGCAGTTACTTTATGCAGGTTTGCTTTGGCCGCTTCATAATAGGCAGGCACTTGTTGCATGCGCATGAAAATATGCTTCAGTCGCAGATCCAGCGGCTGACCCTTATAAGAAAGTATCAATGAAAATGATCCCCCTATATTGTATACGGAAGGATCCCATTCCATCTGCCGGAAATCCGTCAATTGCCATTCCTGACGCTTGAGCATATTTTCGAGTATAGCCTTGTCAGTACGCCCGCTGGTGGATAAATGAGTCGCATCAAAAGCGTGCAGCTCAGCAAGCCTGGCTGAACAAAATTTCAGCATCGATTCCTGAGAAGCTTTGTCAGGCACGACCAGCAGGCTGTCGTATTTGTGATAACCTGCACCCAATGCCATATCCGGACTCTGTTTCCAAAGGTCTTCCACAAATTTGTTAGCCCATGCATCAAAACGCGGCTGATCATTGCTGTCTTTTTGCTTGCAGGAAATCATACTCAGTGCCACATAAAGGATCACAGAGGCCTTCTTCAGGGAATTGGAATATCGCATCTTTTTATTTTTTGTGCAAGGTAAGGGAAATTACCTGTATGAGTGAAAAAACGAAAAGGGATAATAACCTTCCGTACCCGTTTACGACCGTCCTAAAAAAACACATCCGAAACTTCCCCCAAAAAACGTCTATTAGGCCCAGGCGCTTCTTAAATTCCAATTGCGTCCAATCTGGTATATTTGGGAGTTCAATTATCCGTCAGGACTTTTATTGATACAAAACATAAAAACAATCTATGAAACCAATTGCCTCATCTCTTCTGTTCCTGAGCCTTGCTATCGCCTCCTGCCAGTCACCCCAGCCTGGCCTGCATTATCCCAAGACCCGGCAGTGTGATCAAAAGGACACTTATTTCGGAACCGTTATTGACGACCCTTACCGCTGGCTTGAAAACGATCGTTCGGCTGAAACAGAAGCCTGGGTGAAGGATGAAAACAAAGTGACCTATGACTATCTTTCCAAAATTCCTTTCCGCGACAAACTCCGTGAACGCCTGACCAAAATATGGTCTTTTGAAAAGAATGGTGCTCCGTTTAAAAAAGGCAGATACTATTTCAATTATCACAACAGCGGCACACAAAACCAGGCAGTGCTCATGATCCGTGAAGGCATCAACGGCATTCCAAAGTCCCTGCTCGATCCCAATACACTTTCTAACGACGGCACCGTAGCCCTGGGATCCATCGGCATATCGAAGGATGGGAAATACCTGGCCTATGCCACCAGCAAAGCAGGATCCGATTGGGAAGATATTCATGTGCTTGAAATCGAAAGCGGAAAACTGCTGAACGATCATTTGCTCTGGGTCAAATTCAGCGGTATCTCCTGGCAAAAGAATGGCTTTTATTACAGCCGCTTCGATGAACCCCAGAAAGGCCATGAATTTTCTGCAAAGAACGTCAACCACAAAGTCTATTTCCATACAGTGGGTACCCTGCAGGGAGATGACAAACTGGTGTATGAAGACAAAGCCCATCCCGAACGCAACTTTGGCGCAGGAATCAGTGATGATGAAGACATGCTCTTTATTTCAGGAAGCGAATCCACCAGCGGTAATTCACTCCTGGTGAAAGACCTTCGCGTAAAAAATGCGGCTTTCGTCACGATTGCTTCGGGTTTTGAAAACGATTACAATGTGATCGACCATCGCAATGGAAATATCCTGCTTCTAACAAACAACAAAGCGCCCCGTTATAAACTCATTTCAGTCGACATAAGCCATCCCGAAGAAGCCAGCTGGAAAGACCTTATCCCCCAGCGGCCCGACTTGCTCGAAGCCGTTACGGTGGCAGGAGACAATCTGATTGTGAAATATCTGAAAGATGTGACCAGCAGACTGTATGTATACTCCTTTGAAGGAAAACAAACAGCGGAAATCAAACCTTCCGGCGGACCGGGCATGGTGGATGCCGTGTCGGGCGACAGGAAAGACAGCCTCGTATTTTTCAGCTTCACCACCTTCACAGCACCAGCCACGGTTTTCAAATACAATGTCCTCAGCTCGGGGCTTTCCGTTTACAGTAAGCCTGTGATTGATTTCCCTTCCGATCAGTTTGAGACACACCAGGTGTTTTATCCGAGCAAGGACGGGACCAAAATTCCGATGTTTATCACTTGCAAAAAGGGAACCAGGCTGGATGGAAACAATCCCACCTTCCTTTTCGGATACGGAGGCTTCAACATCAGTTATACACCGGAGTTCCGGATCGACCGGGCCATCTTTCTGGAGAATGGCGGGGTGTATGCCGTTGCCAATATGCGTGGCGGAGGCGAATACGGGGAAGACTGGCATCACAACGGCGTAAAATGCAAAAAGCAAAATGTATTCGATGACTTCATTGCCGCTGCCGAATATCTCATCAGCGAAAAATATACCTCTCACGACAAACTCGCCATTCACGGTCGCTCCAACGGAGGCCTGCTCATCGGGGCTGTGATGACACAGCGTCCGGATCTGGCCAAAGTGGCCGTGCCCACCGTAGGTGTGCTGGACATGCTCCGCTATCATCTTTTTACCATCGGCAGAGCCTGGGCTGTTGATTACGGAACCAGCGAAAACAAGGAAGAGTTTGACTGTCTGCTTAAATACTCGCCGCTCCACAATGTCAAACCTGCCTCCTATCCGGCAACGCTTGTGCTTACCGGTGATCACGACGACCGCGTTGTACCGGCCCACTCGTTTAAGTTCGCCGCCACCCTGCAGGAGAAAAACACCGGTACTGAGCCTGTGCTGATCCGTGTGGATGTCAATGCAGGTCATGGAAGCGGCAAACCCACTTCCAAACAAATTGATGAGTTTGCCGATATGTGGAGCTTTGTTTTTTACAACCTGGGCATGGCCTACTGAATCAGTATTCATTGAAGAACATATTTTTTGTTTTTGTTTTCTTTTTGGCGAGCATATCCGGCTCCGCCCAGAATGCACGTCACTCCTTTCGTGCTTTATCAAGGGCGGAAAAAGGCTGGGTGTTTGCGCATCCTTTTGTTGCGAAAAAAGCATTCCGGTGCACTCAGCAGGTTTTGCAGGTATGTGAACAGGAGGCGACCGACAAAAGGCTGGATGGCAAAACAAACGGCGGACAGGTGGATGCTTTCCGTCATGCCTATTGGATGGCCATGCTGAGCGCAGAGATCGGAGGGCGTAAAGCACACAAGCTCGGCAAGGCCCATGAAAAAGGGAATCGCCAGGCATTCAGACACGGTCATTTTGAAGAAGGTGCCCGTCCCGATTCCATCGCTTCTGCCATGGACCTGTTCAATAATGAAATAGGACTTGAACTGCGTAAAAGGTTTCCTGCAGACACTCCGGAACAAATGCAAAAACGGGTTGTTTCCCAGATCCTGGAAGGCAAATTACTTATGCTGAGCATGGATGAACGGGGTCGTTTCCTGGATATAAACCGGCAACCTATCGACCCCGGGCGCTGGAAAAAGAGCTGGAACATCCCCAAGGTGCTCGTCCCCACCGCACGTTGATTCTCTAACTACCGTAACTCTAAAAAGTGCCCTTCTCTTTTCATTCATCCGGTCTTTGAACCGGATTTTTGCTTCTCAGGATGAAGCAGAGCACAACAAACTTCCCCTTTTTTGAAGACACAATGCCGCGCAAGCCATAGCCTTTTTCGGGCGACGGTTTGCCGTGTAAGTCATAACCTTTTTCGGGCGACGGTTTGCCGTGCAAGCCATAACCTTTTTCAGGTGACGGTTTGCGTGCAAGCCATAACCTTTTTCAGGTGACGGCTTGCCGTGCAAGCCATAACCTTTTTCAGGTGACGGCTTGTCATGCGTACAAATACGGATGCGCTTTTTACTTTTTAAGCACTAACGCGTAAAAGCATACGTCTTTCCCAGTAATTACACTTTTTTGCTGTCACAAAACAGGGGGGAAGTGGATTGTAGTCCTAGGAGGGAATGATTGGGAAAAACGGAGGAAGAGGAAAAAGGAAGGATTGACTTTTTGTCAGGGGAATGGCTTCGGCGGGCGAAAGAGAAAGAGAAAGAGAAGCAGAAACAGAAACAGAAACAGAAACAG
>DASYGQ010000413.1:0-3782 GCA_035999585.1 Bacteroidia bacterium
AAAATTGACGGTATTGAAGTTTTGAGGAGAATAAGAGGAGATGAGCGTGTAAGGCATTTACCGGTAGTGGTATTAACCACTTCCAAGGAAGACCAGGACATCCTGAACGCCTATAACTTTAACGTAAATGCTTATATCGTAAAGCCTATCGGCTTCGAAGGCTTTGCAGAAGCTATGAAAACCATGGGTATGTTCTGGGTACTTCTGAATCAGAGACCGCGGTAATGCATCAAAGGAACCCTGCCCCTGAACCGGATGGTTGCCTGTGTTCCGAATGCTTTATCTTTACGGGGTGCCTTCCAGACACCAAATCGTTTTGTTCCTCAAAACCAAAAGAGGGAAAGCTATCCTGCTTTTTTCCATCCTTTTGCTTTGGTATCTATTTTGCCTGCCGCCCCGTCTTTTCCAGGATCCTCAGTGTACAGTCCTGGAAGACAGAAATGGGGTTCTGCTCGGAGCTCGTATAGCTGCTGACGGTCAATGGCGCTTTCCGGACGAAACAAATGTGCCTGATAAATTTTCGAAGGCAATTATCCGGTATGAAGACCGTCATTTTTTCAGTCATCCCGGGTTTAATCCGGCTTCCCTATTCCGGGCACTGAGACAAAATATTGCTCAAAAGAGAATCCACAGTGGGGGCAGTACCATCACCATGCAGGTCATCAGGCTTTCCCGCAAGGGACAGGTACGCAACATCTATCAAAAGCTTATTGAACTTATTCAGGCAACGCGCCTGGAACTCCGTTGCAGCAAAAAAGAAATACTGGCTTGTTATGCTTCCCACGCGCCTTTTGGCAGTAATGTGGTTGGACTTGATGCCGCATCCTGGAGATATTTCGGAAGAAGCCCGGATAAACTCAGCTGGGCTGAGTCGGCAACGCTGGCCATTCTGCCCAATTCACCTTCACTCATCTATCCGGGAAAGAATCAGGATAAACTGAAGTTAAAACGCGACCGGCTGCTGAACAGTCTGCGGGATGCCGGTGAAATAGATTC
This sequence comes from Bacteroidia bacterium, assembly GCA_035999585.1. Taxonomy (GTDB): domain Bacteria; phylum Bacteroidota; class Bacteroidia; order Palsa-965; family Palsa-965; genus Palsa-965. The sequence goes on from DASYGQ010000413.1 coordinate 997, forward strand.
ACAAACCTGTGAGCTTGCGAAACTTGAGCCACTTCCAGGAAAACCGCATACTTTACCTGACCAGGCCCCTCAGCTGCTCGACCGTGCCGCTGCGTTCAAAGGCCAGAAAGGAAAACGGATCCGGAGTACGCTCGATGCAGCCCTGCAGCAAAGAGTGAATGAGATTGTGGAAAAGCATCACCGCAGTCTCAGCGCCAATGAAATTCATAATGCCGCTGTTGTGGTGCTTGATGTGGAAACAGGGCGTACGTTGGCCTATATCGGCAATACGCAGGCTGGTGAGGGCAAGGAGCAAGGCAACGATGTGGATATAGTAATGGCAGCACGGAGCAGCGGCAGTATACTGAAACCTTTTTTGTATGCAGCCATGCTCAGCGATGGTCAGATTCTGCCCAATACGCTTGTTCCCGATGTCCCAACGCAGTTCGGAAATTATGCGCCTCAGAACTTCAGTGAAAGTTATGACGGAGCCGTGCCGGCAAAACGCGCGCTGGCCCGATCCCTGAATGTGCCTGCAGTAAAACTGCTTCAGCAATACCACACAGAACGTTTTCATGACCTGCTTCAGAAAATCGGGCTCACTACAATCACACGTTCAGCCGAAAATTATGGGCTCACCCTGATACTCGGAGGAGCGGAGACACGTCTCTGGGATTTGACCGGAGCTTATGCCTCTATGGCACGTACATTGAATCATTATAACAGGGATGGACGCTATACCAAAAACGATTTTCACGCACCCTGGTTTCTTGCTTCCGATAGTACAACGAATAAAAGGGCTCCAGAATTCAGTGGTAACTCCTGGTACGATGCCGGATCCATATGGGTGACCTTTGAAGCGATGGTTGAAGTGAACCGGCCCGATGAAGATGCGGCCTGGCGCGATTATGTATCTTCCGACAAAATTGCCTGGAAAACAGGCACGAGCTTTGGGTTCAGGGATGGATGGGCGATCGGGCTTTCATCGAGATATGTGGTTGGAGTATGGACAGGCAATGCCAGCGGAGAAGGCAGGCCCGGGCTTATTGGCGTTCAGACTGCCGCCCCTATTCTTTTTGAAGTATTCGGGCAGTTGCCACGTGCTCTCTGGTTCGATAAGCCATTGAGAGAAATGCAACAGATTGAAATATGCCGCCAGAGCGGATGTAAAGCAGGAGATTATTGTGAAAAGGAATGGATGTGGGTTCCCCGGTCAGGATTACGTTCACTTCCCTGCCCCTATCACCGCCTTCTCCATCTCGACAGAACAGAAAAATACCGTGTAAACAGCGACTGCGAACCTGTAAGCGAGATCCATCACGTCCCCTGGTTTGTATTGCCACCTGCGCAGGAATGGTATTACAAAAAGAAGAATGCTGGTTACAAAAGTCTTCCTCCTCTGAAGCCAGGCTGTGAGGGTAACAGCCTGCTTCACTCCATGGAAGTGATTTATCCGAAAACGGCCAGTAAAATATACATTCCGCTTGAACTCGATGGAAAGCTGGGAAGAGTGGTTTTTGAAGTGGCACACCGGAAAGCACGCACCGTGATATTCTGGCATCTGGATGAAAATTACATAGGAGCCACTTCCGGCATTCACCAGATGGCACTGGCTCCTTCAGAAGGGAAACATACACTTACGCTTGTTGATGAATCGGGAGAAACCCTCACAGAAGAATTTGAAATCATCAGCAAACGCATCGGTTCAGATGGCCAGAAATAGCGAAGCGCATGCCGATGAACAGCATGCGCTTCGAAAATGAGGAAATGTATTATTCCTGAACTTCAATCATTTTAAAAGGCACATTGATGATGGCCTGGTAGTCTTCGCCTGCTTCAAGCATATCTTCGTCATCCTGTTCATAATACCAGTTGATGATGATCTCACTTCCGTTCTTGTGAATAGCTTCGAGTTTTTTGAATACATCAAGAATACATTTCGAAGAGCTGGTATTGAAGTATTCAAGCTGAATATTCACACTGGTAGCAGACTTGGGTTTTGCCCCATATTTCTCAAGCCATTCAACGAGAGGCTTATAAAACTCAATTGAATTTTCGGGAATCGATCTTCCTTTTATTTCTAATGCTCCCTTTTCCATATCAAAATTAATGGTCGGCGTCTTGGGTGTTCCTTCAATGGTAATTTTTTCCATAACAGATTTGTTTTTATTGAGAGATTTTAATGTTTAAACTGAAAAATGAATAGCTGTCATCCACGGGCATAAAATTATAATTCAATTTTTCACCGGTCTTTCTGGCGATATCAATCATGCCAAGACCGCCCCCACCCTTATCAGACATTTCTCCATTATTCAGCACCATTTTATAATAATCCTTGAGTTCTTCCTTGCTGAGTTTATTGATTTCATCCAAACGATTTTTCAAACCCGAAACATTTCTGGATTTGATGTAATTGCCTGTGATGATGTTGTATTGATTATCAACTTTTCCGATCATAAAAATAGCCGACCTTGCTTTGTCGTCGAGAGCGACATTGGCCGGCATGTCATCCATGTGGTGATACAGGTTCTGCAAGCACTCCACGAGAACGTTGTACACTTTTTTCTTGATCTTAGGCTCTTCCTGCAGGTTATCCAATTTGGATTCCATGATTTGCAGGATAGACGTAAGCAATTCGGAAGTGATATCGCCCTTAAATGAAAGCATAATATTATTACGCTCCATTTTATCATAAAAATCGTAAATATCAACCATCATACAGGAGGGTGTGGATTTGCCTAAGTCCTATGAATAGCAAATTTAGAGAAAAAGTTCACATAACAACAAAAATCAGAAAAAAAGCATCA
>DASYGQ010000002.1:0-11785 GCA_035999585.1 Bacteroidia bacterium
ACAACTCTTCTCATTTGTAGGATTGCTCCTCTTTTCGTACAAGCGACTCCTCTAACCGGTACGATAGCTTCTGTTTTCAGACAAAACGGATCTGCTTTTATGTTTTACGTCCCATCGGCCTGAATATATGCCGTTCAGTAATTATCTTTGCATCTATCCCTGACACATCCTTATTGCTGATTCACAATGCATTACAAATAAATCCAAAGTTCTTTCTTTGCTTTCAAAATGATCGGATTCAATAAAATGGCCTACCTTTGAATGGTTCACCGACTCCCCGGCGGTGTTCATGTGGCAGAAACAGGAATTCGCTGCTTTTAGCGTTTGGATCGGCAAAATTCGTGAATCGAAGACCTGTTCAGGTTGTATTTAGGATACCAGTATTTGCTCGCTTACTAGACGAATGAAAAAAGCATTTTTTATCCTTTTTCTTTCTTTGTTCCTGACGGAGACCGTCCGGGCAACGCATATTGTGGGAGGTGAAATATATTATGACTATAAGGGAAACGATACCTTCAAGATCACCCTCAAGCTTTACCGGGATTGTCTGAACGGACAAGCTCCTTACGATGACCCTGCTTATATCTTTATATTTAATACGAACGGAAACCTGGTCGATAGCATCCCCATTGTATTTCCCGGTTCTACCCGTGTTCCGCCTCTGATCAACAGTCCATGCTTTGCTGCCCCAACGGATATTTGTGTGGAGCAGGCAATCTACAGCAAAAATGTCTTCCTGCCTCCGGCTCCGGGAGGATATAATATTACATATCAGCGTTGCTGCAGGAACGGAACCATTTTGAATTTGCAGAATCCAGGCAGTGTCGGATCTACCTATATGGCTCATATACCTGACCCTTCACTCGCAATTGGTAATAGCAGCCCACGCTACAAACAATTTCCTCCGATCTATATCTGTGCGAACAATCCTCTGGTGTTCGACCACTCAGCTCATGACCCCGACGGTGATTCACTGGCTTACTCTTTTTGTGACGCTTACGACGGGGCCTCAACCTGCTGTCCGATCTTAGGTCCGGCCGGGCAAACCAATGGCTGCGGTTCCGGATGCCCGATGATTGCACCGCCTCCTCCTTATGTCTTTGTTCCTTATGCATCACCCTACAGTGGTGCCTATCCGATGAGTTCTTCACCCGCAATGTCCATTGATCCTCACACCGGTTTGATTACGGGTACTCCGAATATGATCGGACAATGGGTGGTTGCAGTTTGTGTGTCGGAATACAGGCATGGAAAGCTGTTAAGTGTCAATAAGCGGGATTTTCAGTTCAACGTGACGCCTTGTCCCGCTATCCCTGTGGCTGCAGTTCCAAGCCAGCAGGTCTTCTGCTTCGGGGATACCGTGCAGTTCAGCAACAATAGCATCAATGCCACCAGCTACCAATGGAATTTCGGCGATCCGAATTCGGGAGGCACCAATACATCGGGTATAGTGGCACCGATGCATATTTACAGCGATACAGGTGTTTATCATGTCACGCTGATTTGCAATCCCGGTTCGCCATGCGCCGATACCGGTCACACAACTTTTTATATTTACCCCTTGCTCAAACCATCTTTCGTTTCGCCTTTGGCGCAATGTTTAACAAATAACAGTTTTGGCTTTACTGCTGGCGGACATTTTCTGGGGAACGGATCTTTTCATTGGAATTTCGGACCGGCAGCTCTCCCTGATTCATCACAGGTCCGGAACCCTTCGGGCATTCATTACTCAGCAGCCGGTTCTTTTCCGGTCACCCTCACCGTTTCCGAAAACGGATGTCAGCAGGCATATACAGATTCGGTTCGTGTCCTGAGCCCTGCATCGCCGTTATACCTGATCCCGCCTTTCAAAGGATGTCCGCCCGAGGATGCACAGTTTTCAGCTCCTGTTATTGATCCTGAGCTGCAACCATCTTATAGCTGGACTTTCGGAGATGGAACTTCAGCATCCGGTGCAAATGTTTCACATACCTATACCCAAACGGGCACCTATGACGTCCATCTGGTCATTATCACGAACCATGCCTGCCTCGATACATTCATGTTCAGCAAGATTCCGGCAGTAACAGTTTATCCGACACCGGAAGCCCAGTTTACATCCGATTCGGTGGCTGTCATTATGACCAATGCTTCCGTTCTTTTCACGGATCTGATACCCAAGAGCGACAGTTCCACCTGCATCTGGAATTTCGGGGATGGAACAGTTAGTCACAACACCGTGGATTCGATCCGTCATATATTTCCTCATGCGGTGAATGTTTACAATGTGCTGGAGATACGTACAAATAAATACGGTTGTTCAGATACATTCAAGATTCCCATTGAAGTGTATTCCAGCTTTGAATACTGGATTCCCAATGCTTTTACTCCGAATGACGATGGCATCAACGATATTTTCCGGCCCATAATCGCCGGTGTGAGCAGCTATGAACTCGATATATTTAACCGTTGGGGTGAACTGATATTTTCGTCGGAAACGACAGCCGAAGGGTGGAACGGTACTTATAAAGGCAATAGGTGTCAGGAAGATGTGTACGTCTGGAAAGTCGGATTCATTAACGATGTGAGCAAACATCGCGAGAATTACATAGGCCGTGTGAGTCTGATCCGGTAATTCAAAAACGGCATTTCTAAGGCCAAGCGGTCAAATAAACTGATTGACGGAGTCCCCTGCTAGGAAAAATCATTTACTTTTATCCCGCACACGCCTGAAAATACAGGTATAAAACACATCAAAATGAAAATTCTTAGATCCACCTTTACAGCTCTTCTGCTTTTCGCTGCCAGCACTGCTTTTTGTCAAACAGCGGATGAAATTGTTCAAAAACATGTGAAAGCCATTGGAGGTGCCGATAAAATCAATGCTGTTAAAACCGTTAAAATGACTGGCAAGCTGAGCAGCCAGGGTATGGAGTTGCCTATGACCATGTATGTCAAGCTGCCTCATTCCATGCGTACCGAAATTACAGTACAGGGATTGTCAATCGTCAGTGCAGTAGATTCCAAAACATTGTCGGGTTGGTATACAAATCCGATGAGTGGCGACAAGAGTGCACAGAAAATGAATCAGGAGCAGGCTGTGGCTATGCAGGATCAGTGTGATGACGTTCTGGGCCCTCTCACCAATTACAAAGAAAAAGGTGGAACCATTGAGCTGATCGGGAAAGACGATGTGGAAGGAACTGAAGTGTACAAACTGATGCTGACCAAGAAAAACAAGGATGTAGCTTATTATTATCTCGATGCTTCTACTTACCTGGTGGTAAAAGAAACATCGAAAGTGAAATTTCAGGACAAGGAAATTGAGTCAGAGTCGTATTACAGCAATTACAAAACCATTGACGGTATTACTTTTGCAACCACACAGGAAGAAAAAGAAGGCGGGCAACTTCAATCGCAAATCAAAATTGAGAAAATCGAAGTGAATGTACCTGTGGATGAATCTCTCTTTGCCATGCCCGTTAAGGCAGAGGAAAAAACCGATCCGAAAAAGGAGTCGAAGTAAAGAAAACCCACATATTTTACAGGCACAGATCTCCTGATCTGTCCTGAGTATCCTATAACCTGATTGCACCAATTCCATGAACAAAATGAAACTGAATTGCATGCTGTTGCTTATTGCTTCAGCATCTGTTAACCTGCTGAACGCGCAGGTGAAAATCACGTCAAGTACTTTCGGAGCACTTGAAGCTCGTCAGATTGGGCCAGCCGTGATGAGTGGAAGGATTACTGCTATTGATGCAGTGGCCTCCAATCCGCGCATATTGTTTGTGGGAACTGCCGGCGGAGGAATCTGGAAATCCACCACTGCAGGTGTTGTGTTTAAGTCTGTATTTGACAAATACAACCAATCCATCGGTTGTCTCGTCATTGATCCAAAGAATCAGGAGACAATATGGGCAGGAACAGGTGAGTGTAACATGAGAAACAGCGTATCAGCCGGAAGCGGATTGTATAAGTCTACCGATGGAGGATCCAACTGGAGGCTGATGGGGCTGGACAGTTCAGAGCGTATCAGTAAAATCGCCATTAATCCTCAGAATTCAGACATTCTCTATGTGGCCGTACCGGGTGCATTATGGAGTGACAGCAAGTCAAGAGGTCTTTATAAAACAACAGATGGGGGCAAAACTTGGAAGAAAATTTATTATGTCGATGAGAAAACAGGCTGTGCCGATGTGATCATCGACCCCAAAAATCCGGAAACAATTTATGCCTCTATGTGGCAGTTTCGCCGGACTCCCTGGTCATTCAGTTCAGGCGGTAAAGGCAGCGGGCTTTTTAAAAGTACGGATGGGGGTGCTACATGGAAAAAAATCCAGAATGGATTCGACGGGCAGGAGCTTGGCCGCATCTGCCTTGCTATTTCACCCAGTGAGCCTCAGAATCTTTATGCCATCGCAGAATCAAAGAACACATTCCTTTATGCTACAACTGATGGAGGAGCCAACTGGCAGAAGAAAAGCGCTACCATGAATGTAACCTGGCGGCCATTTTATTTTAGTGTGATGGTGGTTGACCCGAATGACCCGAAACGAATGTATCGCCCGGGTTTCGGCCTTTCCATCAGCAATGACGGTGGCGAATCATTCAAAGAAGCCAGTTTTGAGGGAGGCTGGGTGCACAGCGATCATCATGCTCTGTGGATCAACCCGAATAATTCAAACCATTTGCTTCTGGGAACCGATGGAGGAATGTATCAGTCGCTTGACAGAGGGAACAGCTGGACCATTTTCGGAAATCTTCCTGTATCAATGGCCTACCATGCTTCTTATGATTTGGAAGAGCCTTATAATATTTATACCGGCTTACAGGATAACGGATCCTGGTTTGCGCCTTCGAGATGCAATGGGGGAGTTGGCAACAGGGATTGGAAAAATTGCGGTGGAGGAGACGGTTTCTGGGCATTGCCGGATCTGACAGATAAGAACATCGTTTACAGCGAATCTCAGGGTGGAGCGATCACGCGCTATAACAAGCAAACGAACGATTCGAAAGATATCAAACCGTATGAACTTCCCGGCGAGCCCAAGCTTCGCTGCAACTGGAACACGCCGATCGTTGCGAGTCCCACAAACCCCAGGACTTTTTATTTCGGATCTCAGTATTTGTACCGGACACATAACAAGGGCGACACCTGGGAGCGTATTTCTCCGGACCTGACCACCAATGATCCTAAAAAGCTGCTTCAGGAAAAATCAGGAGGTTTGTCGGTTGACAATTCCGGTGCGGAAAACCATTGTACGGTTTTTACCGTGTCTGAATCTCCGCTTGATGAAAATCTTATTTGGGCCGGTACTGATGACGGAAACCTGCAGCTCACCATGAATGGAGGAAAGACCTGGACCAATGTTGTGAAAAACATTACCGGTTTGCCGGGCAATACCTGGGTGAGCAGCATTGACGCCTCTCCGTATGATAAAAATACTGTGTTTGTGACGTTTGACGGGCATTCATCGGGCGATATGAAGACGTATATATATAAATCGACCGATCTTGGAAAAACCTGGAATTCTTTGGTTACGAGTGACCTGAAGGGGTATGCACACCGGATCAAACAGGACATTAAAGTGCCGGATTTATTATTCGCCGGAACCGAATCAGGTTTGTTTGTTTCACTTGACGGTGGCAAGGCCTGGGTGAATTACAATGCCAACATGCCTGATGTTGCAGTCCGCGATATAGCGATTCATCCTAAAACGAATGACCTGATTCTTGCGACACATGGCAGAGGTATTATTGTGATTGACGACATTACTCCTATTCGGAGCCTGAAATCGGATATACTTGAATCTTCTCTGACATTCCTTCCGGCAAGAGAGCAATTCCTGGGATCCATCAATTACGGAGGAGGCTTTCCCAATGGCGGCTATTCTGGTCCCAACCCAACGGAGGATTTTATTATTCTTTACTATATGAAAGACCGTCTGAGCAGTGGGGATGTGAAAATTGAAATTTACAATGAGGCTGGCGTTCTGATGAAGTCGTTCCCGGGCACCAAACGGAAAGGCATGAATAAAGCCACCTGGGATTACAGGCAGAAGCCCCCGCGTGTTGTGGCAGGTGTTAAAGCTGATTTTAGCGGGTTTATCGGACCTTATGTTCCAGAAGGCACCTATAAAATTAAGCTAATGGCCGGAGATCAGAAGATCGAAAAAACAATAGCACTGCGTTATGATCCGGTATCGCCTTATACCGCTGAAGACAGCAAAATGCAATACCAGACGACCATGCAGATCTTTAAGATGCAGGAAGATCTGGCCTATCTGGGCGATAAAATGACAGCCGCAGTCGATTCCGCACAGCTACGGTCAAAGCAAAAGCACGATGACAAAGAATTGGCCAAAGCAGTGATTGCATTATCGGATAAAATAAAGGAGTGGCATTCAACGCTTTCCGCTTCGATAGAAGGTACGGCCATTACCGGAGAAGAAAAACTCAGGGAGAAAATCAGTATGCTGTATGCGGGTGTTGCTTCTTTTATGGGTAAACCAACCGATTCGCAGATGGACAGGTTGAAAGGACTCCAGAAACAACTCGATGAGGCATCAGCTAAAGGCGAACAGATTGCAGCAGGAGAACTGGCAAAGGTAAATTCCTTGCTTGCGAAAGACAAGCTGGCAGCAGTTAAAATAATGAGCAGGGAAGAATGGGATATGAAAACAAAAAAATAGGGAAATGATAGATTCGGAAACCTTCGTCTGATATTCAGGCGAAGGTTTTTTATTTGTGTTCTTTCTTCCAGAGGTCAAACTCTTTTTTCAGTTCCGTATGCTTGCGGCTGGCTTCAAGGTAGCGCTCCGTTTCATTTTCGTATTTTTCTTTGTAATTATGCTTTGTCTTCTTGAGCCAGGCGTTCATCTCACTCAATTCCTCGTTTTTAAGCCGGGCACTCTCCAGGCGCTCTTTGAGCAGGGCATTGGCTTTGCTTAATTTTTCAAATTCTTCTTTGTAATTGATGATCTTCTCTTTCTTGGCATTCGGCCTCGGTGCAATTCTATAATTGTTCATCGGAAGAACGTGTTGTGTTGTGAATAATGGCTCTGGATTTGAGTAAAAATACAGATTTTCCTGTTTAAGCAAACCAATTGGAGCGTCGGCTGCTTTGATTTGCAGACGTGCCAATAGGAAATGGTTGCTCCCTGAATGCCTTGTGCACAGAGGCTTTCGAATGATCAAAAAAAACAATTTATTTTTTTAACGCGTGTCGAATGCCAATTTGAATTCGACGAATTGCATTTTTACTCCGATGATTGCCTGGTGTAATTAAATGACTTTCGGTTGAAATGCTATTCTTCTTTTTTTGATGCAATAAATGCCATCGGAAAACTGTCTTGTCAAAACAGTTCAATGTTTGGTAAAAACAGGTTTTGGAAGGTTGCGGATACCCTTCGTTTCACTTCTGACAAGCAGAAAAAAGCGAATGATCCAGGCTTTATTAGAAGCGGCAATAATAAGAGTGAAAACGGCATATGGAAAGAATCGGAGTCCGGGTTTAGAATATTTTTGAAATATTTTTTATATGAAACTCTTTTGTATTGTTTATTTCATACATTTGTACCGTAGAAAGAAAAACATGAACCGCTCTGTAGTCATTTCTGTTATTAAAAATGTGATTGTGATTAACGTCTCAAACGCAGCAGGAGTGGTATAATCGGACCCCAAAGATATCCAAAGCCACTCCTGAAAAGAAGTGGCTTTTTTGTTTTTATAAAACTGATCGATTGAAAATGCATAATTCAATGTGTATTATTTGTGTGGTCATCGTCATTTGCCCTCCGGGGTGAGAAGACCAGCTTTGTCCTGCACAGCCCTTCTCGCCCCGATGAGAAGGGCTTTTTTCTTGCCCTGAAAGCCCGGCCGGATTTGAAGGCTGTATTTATCAAGGCGATTGGTTTTAGTTCCACTTAAGGCGAATTTACATTTACGTTCAAGAATAAATATTTAAAAACACCACCATGTATTACAACGACAAAACAATTCTTTGCTCCGATGGCGTGTTTCTGCCGGCATCAGCAGCACATGCTAATCTTTACGGGCAGACCCTGCATTACGGTTATGGCGTTTTTGAGGGAATCCGATCATACAAAAGCGATCAGGGCCCTCTGATATTTAAAGCGCGCGAACATTTTGAGAGACTCGCCAAATCCTGTGAGCTGCTCGGCATCCCTTTTGGATACGATGTGACGACGCTTACGAACCTGAGTTACGAATTGCTTGACAGAAATAAATTTGGTAATGCTTATATCCGGCCACTGGTTTACTGTGATCCCAATATGTCGCTGACCCGGCCTACTCAGGTGCATTTGCTGATATGTGCCTGGGAGTGGGGAGCCTACCTCGGTGATAAAATGCTTCACCTTGGCATTTCTTCATTTTGCCGGCCACACCCCCGATCCATAAAAGTGGAAGCAAAAGCTTGTGGCCATTACGTGAATTCAATACTTGCCACAGTGGAGGCCAAAGACAAAGGTTTTGATGAAGCTCTTCTTCTTGATCATGAAGGTTATCTGGCGGAAGGACCTGGGGCCAATCTCTTTTTCGGAAAAGGGAAAACCCTCTATACGCCATCCTTGGGCTGCATTCTGCCCGGAATAACAAGGGCTACCGTCATGGAGCTGTGTGTTGAAAAAGGTTTTCATGTCGTGGAGGGAAAGTTTAAACCGGATGAACTTTTGAATGCTGAATTCGCTTTTTATTGCGGTACGGCCGCTGAAATTGTCGGCATCGAGGCTATAGATGGCAAGAAACTCAGAGGAAGCTGGTCACAATCAGCCGGTAAAATTTTGCAGGAAGCCTATTTGAAAAGAGTACATGAGAAAGAACCCGTTTTTTTGAAAACAAACAGCAAATGGAACTAAATCGATTCAGCCGCACCGTTACCCAGGATGAAACCCAGCCTGCTGCACAAGCTATGTTGTATGGCATTGGATTGAGCGAAGCCGATATGGATAAGGCTCAGGTTGGCATTGTGAGCACGGGGTTTGAAGGTAATACCTGTAACATGCATCTCAATGACTTGGCGCAGTTGGTTAAAAAGGGGGTGCAATCTGAAAATGTGGTAGGGCTCATATTCAATACGATCAGTGTGAGTGATGGCATTTCCAATGGCACCGATGGTATGAGGTACTCACTTGTTTCACGTGACCTCATTGCCGATTCTATTGAAACGGTTGTGGGGGCGCAATGGTATGATGGACTGATCGCTATTGCCGGCTGCGATAAAAATATGCCCGGTGCCATCATGGCCATGGGACGTCTTAACCGGCCTTCGCTGCTTTTATACGGAGGCACAATACGTTCAGGGAACTATAAGGGAGAGGCGCTCAATATTGTTTCTGCCTTCGAAGCTTTGGGAAAGAAGATGAATGGAACCATCAGTCCGGAAGACTTTAAAGGGATTATCCGGAATGCGTGCCCAGGGGCAGGCGCCTGCGGTGGCATGTATACCGCGAACACCATGGCCTCTGCTATTGAGGCAATGGGAATGAGCCTTCCTTACAGCTCTTCGTCACCGGCTTTAAGTGCGGCAAAGAAAAAAGAGTGCACCCTTGCCGGAAAGTTCATGCGCCTTATGCTGGAGCGCAATATTCTGCCTAAAGATATCATGACGCGGGAAGCTTTTGAAAATGCGCTTCGGGTTGTTATTGTGCTTGGCGGTTCGACGAATGCTGTTTTGCATCTGATTGCGATGGCTCACAGTGTGGATGTGAATCTTGATCTGAAAGATATACAAAAGATCAGTGATACTACACCTGTTCTTGCCGACCTGAAACCCAGCGGGCGTTTTTTGATGGAGGATTTGCACGAAGCAGGAGGGTTGCCTGGGCTAATGAAATATATGTTGGCGGAAAAGCTGCTGCATGGTGATTGTATGACAGTTACCGGAAAAACATTGAAAGAAAATCTTTTGGAAGTGCCTGACTTGAAACAGGGACAGGAAGTAATTCATTCTTTTTCGGATCCTGTTAAGCGAAGCGGCCATTTACAGATTCTTTCAGGAAATCTGGCTGAGCGCGGAGCTGTGGCAAAAATAAGCGGAAAGGAGGGCGATTATTTTGAAGGCCCAGCCCGGGTTTTTAATGATGAACACAGCGTGATCGGGGCGATCCGGAACGGAGACGTGAAAAAAGGTGATGTCGTTGTTATTCGTTATTGTGGCCCCAAAGGTGGCCCGGGAATGCCTGAAATGCTGAAACCAACATCGGCACTTATAGGTGCCGGCTTGGGAAACAGTGTGGCCCTTATTACCGATGGACGTTTCTCAGGAGGTACGCATGGTTTTGTAGTAGGTCATATCACACCTGAAGCACAAGATGGCGGGACGCTCGCACTGGTTAAGGAAAATGACAAAATCGTGATTGATGTGCGTAACCACAAACTGGAACTTATGGTGAGCGCAGAGGAACTGAGAAAGCGCAGATATCTCTGGAAGCAGCCTGGGTTCAAGGTGAAGTCTGGCGTGCTTTTTAAATATGCAAAATGTGTCAGCGATGCCTCATTGGGCTGTCTGACCGATCTGTAAAACAAATTATTGAATCAAATAACATGGAAAAGAAAAGTGGTGCGGAAGCACTTATTTTAAGCCTGCTCGCAGAAGGAGTGGATGTCATGTTTGGGTACCCGGGGGGAGCCATTATGCCTGTTTACGATGCATTGTATCATTACAGCGAAAAGCTGAAGCATATTCTTGTCAGGCACGAGCAGGGTGCCATTCATGCGGCACAAGGTTTTGCGCGGGTCAGCCGCCGCACAGGTGTATGCCTGGCCACTTCCGGTCCGGGTGCAACGAATCTGATCACAGGTCTTGCGGATGCCATGATCGATTCCACCCCGCTTGTTTGCATTACCGGGCAGGTGGCTTCCCATTTATTGGGCTCAGATGCTTTTCAGGAGACGGATGTGATAGGCATATCCATGCCTGTCACCAAATGGAGTGTTCAGGTCACAAGGGCTTGTGATATTCCTTCGGCAGTTGCTAAGGCGTTTTACATCGCCTCATCCGGTCGGCCAGGCCCCGTTTTAATTGACATCACAAAAGATGCGCAGTTTGAAACAACTGAATTTATGTACGAACGCTGTACGGGTGTCAGGTGTTACCAACCCTCACCTAAGCTGATGAAAAAGCAATTGGAGGAGGCAGTAAAAATGATCGATGCTTCAAGCAGACCTTATATTCTCGCTGGTCAGGGAGTTTTGCTCGCGGGTGCTGAGAAAGAACTTGTTCGGTTTGCTGAGAAGATCTCCGCCCCTGTGGCTTGTACTTTATTGGGTCTTTCTGCTTTTCCTCCGGATCATGAACTATATGTTGGAATGCTCGGTATGCACGGAAATTATGCCGTGAATATCCAAACCAATGAATGCGACGTGCTTATTGCAGTTGGAATGCGTTTCGACGACCGGGTAACAGGCGATTTGAAAAGCTATGCACGGCAAGCGAAAATTATCCACATCGATATTGATGCGTCCGAAATTGGGAAAAATGTACCTACGGATATTGGTTTGGTTTGTGATGCCGGGGAAGCCTTGAGGGAGCTTCAGAAAGCCTGCCTGCCCAAAGCAAAAACAAGCTGGCTTGATGAATTTCGTGAGGCGGAGGAACTGGAGTTTAATGAGGTAATGCAGGAAGAGCTGTTTCCCGAAAGTGACGGCCTTCGGATGGCTGAGGTGACAAGGATGTTGTCGGAAATGACAGGAGGAAATGCCGTAATTGTGACGGATGTAGGTCAGCATCAAATGGTAGTGTCGAGGTATTATAAACACAGAAGCAGAAGAGGAAGCATCA
>DASYGQ010000042.1:0-5834 GCA_035999585.1 Bacteroidia bacterium
AGAGCAAGGAAGAAGAGCAAAGCAATAAGTATTACGACAAAGTGGATTGGATTGCGCTTGATAACCTCGATTCGGATGAGGATGGTGTAAAAGATATCGATGATATGTGTCCCGGAACCCCCTGGGATGTTAAGGTCGATGCCAAAGGCTGTCCACTGGACACCGATGGAGATGGAATTCCCGATTACCGCGATAAAGAACCCACCACCAAGAAAGGCGCCAAAGTGGATGTGAACGGCGTGACACTCGATTTCAAGAAGATCGCTGCGCAACAAAAGGTGATTGCCCGTTATGACTCGATTTACCTGGCGCGCAGCAAAGCTTTCAATGAAGCTCCTTCCATGGAGAAATTGAAAGAGTTTGAAAGGCAAATGGGTAATGGTAAAATGAACATCGGTGTTTCATCGTCATCTTCGTCCCCGGCACGAAAGCCAATCCCATCCGATTTCAGAGCGCTTGATAAAGATGGAAATGGCCTTATTTCTGTTGCAGAACTGAACAGCGCCATCGATTCCTTCTTCAGCGGAGAGAATTCCCTGACCGTGGATCAGATCAATAAACTGATTGACTTCTTCTTTGAGCAATAAAACAGATGTATTTCATGAGAAACAAAAAAGCCCTGATGTCAGGGCTTTTTTGTTCTCCGGTTTGTTTTGATTTTTGAAAATCATTTCGCTTCGGCCTTCTTCTTGATAGCGCGTATCGTGGCACCAGGCGACATCACAATGGGAAGCTGGTTCCAGTCCTTGTATTTGGCAAGCAGTTCATCTTTTTTGGATTTATCAGTAGCCGCTGTTTTCATATCTGCAAAATACTGACGAAAGGTATCGATCACTTCCGGCCCGCCAACAGGGCCGTGACCGGGCACTACTTTCTGAATATCGAATTGTTTCGAAAGCATGTCAAAGGCCCAGACATATCCGTCCGGATCGGCTGTTCCCATCACAACAGGAATCTGGTGGTTCAGAACCACATCGCCGGTGAACAATATTTTCCGTTTTTGAAGGTACACGACCACGTCGCTGGATGTGTGAACATTTCTGCCAAGGTTCAGGAGCGTGACTGTTTCATCGCCCATGCGAATATCCATGCGGTCTTTCAGCCAGCGGGTAGGCAGTGTTTGTTCACTCGCTTCCTTTTTCCAGAATTCCGGAGTGTAATTGCCTCCGGCCAGAATGCTTTGTCCTTTGTAAAAGGTATTTCCTTTGCTGTGATCGGGATGGTAGTGCGTATTGACCACCAAAACAGGTTTGCTGCCTGCCAATCCTTTCACCATGCCTGAAAGTTGTTCGGCGGCATCTCCCATTTTGGTGTCGATGACAAGCACCAGGCTGTCTGACACCAATATTCCGCTATTGCCTCCACCTCCCAGCACAAGTGTGAGGTCTTTGTCGTAATTGACAATGCTTACCTCATTCATCTTTTGCATGAAAGGTCTGAGGTAAATGATGTACAGTGTTGTGCCAATCGCCATCAAAAGCAAAAGAATGATGCCGACCCATTTTAGTATTTTCATAAGTGTTTTATTGTTTTGATTTGAAATCAGCTTTAAAGGTATTTAAATTGAAGAAAACAGATTACTGCAGGATGATACGCTTCACTGCTGTCCCTTCCGCAGAAATCAACCGCAGGAGATAGATGCCCTTCGGTAATTCCGTCAGATTGATTTCGGATTTCTCTTTTTTGCAAGATTCTTTGTACACCAGCTCTCCGATGACGGAATAAATTTCTACCACCGGATTTTGAAAGCCGGAGGTCTCCAATGTAAAATAACCATTCCCCGGATTGGGATATACAGCCAGGTGAAGGTCTCTGCTTTCATTCAGGATTCCAGTATGCAGATTGGAATAAATATTCGAATGAGAGGAATTGATACCTGCCGAACTACTGTTCTGTTCATTGATGCGGGATGGTACGCAGGAAATGCCCCAGCGTGTTTCCACCCTCCAGGATGCAATAGACTGATAACTCTGATATTGCGGATCGGAAATGGTTTGCTGGGTGCCGCTTACGCTGCTGACCGGATGCCAGTTTCCTTTACTGCTGTCATCCCTCATCAATACATAACTGGTAACCGGATTTGATCCGTTCTCAATGGTATACAACTGTGGCCAGGAGAATGTTCCTCCGCCATTGTTGATGATGTAAATAGTATTGTGGTAAGGGCTGAGGCTGCCATAATTGCCACAGGTATCCCGGGTCTGAATTTTATAACGATACGTTCCCGCATTCGGATTGCCTGTGTTCGGGAAATACTTGGAACGGAGGGTATCCGTGAATTCACTGAGTGCATGATAAGGCACGGATGCCAATCGCGCATAATTATTTGTCGAAATTTCACGGTACACAATGAAACTGTCTATCGATGTATAAGCTGTTTTATCCCAGAGAATGATGTTGTATTTCGACAATGAATCAGTGGTCACCATGCAAACGGGAACTATAGGAGTGGCTTGCCGGCTGACTGAATCCTGTGAAGTCGTGTTACAGCCATTGCCGTCGGTAACAGTAACGGTGTACCCGCCAGCCGGAAGTTGCGGTATAGAAGAGCCGGTTTGCCCGGCGCTCCAGCTGTACTGATAAGGAGTCGTTCCGCCTGTTGCTGTTGCCATCGCAGAACCACCTGTGCAATTCAGCGGCTGAGATGAAGATACAAGGGTTAAAGCCGGTGGCTGAGTAATGACAAGACCTGTCTTAATCATACAGTTGCTGACATCCGTTATAGTTACTGTATCTTTTCCTGCTGAGAGATTGCTTACGGTGGGTGTGGTTTGTCCGCTTGTCCAGGAATATGTGTATGGCGAAACTCCGCCTGAAATCGTTACGCTTGCCGAACCGTTGTTTAATCCGAAACAACTCACGTTGCTTGATGAGGCGAGAGCAGAAGAAAAAGGATAGACGGCGCTTACAAAGAAGTCGAAGCCCCCGGCACTGCTGATCGATGTATTGCCAAAGACGGCGGGCTTGCTGGTCATTTCGCCGGTGAAACAAACCATTCCATTTGATCCGGAAGCAACTGCTTTTGCGATTTCGTTTCCGGAACCTCCGGCACTCCTTGCCCAAAGCGAATTTCCGGCGGTATCAAGTTTTGCCAGGAAAATTGTACTGTTACCTGAAATAAACAGCACTTGGCTGCCAAATGCAATGCTGGAGCTCCGGAAATAGCCGGTTGCGAAAATACCATTTCCTCCGTCTGAGGCAATGCCATAAGAAAGATCATCACCATTTCCACCGAAATTTTTGGCCCAGATGCAATGACCTGCCGGATCATATTTGGCGATAAATACATCATTTTGCCCTCCATTGTGCAAAACAGTTGTTCCGAAGGTAAGATTATTGCTGGCGAAAGCTCCGGTGATATATATGTTCCCAATTCCGTCCGTGGCAATGGCATTTGCACCCTCAGAATCTGAGCCGCCGGTACTTTTTGCCCAGAGCGCAGTTCCGCTTGAGTCATAAGCAGCAACGTAAATATCGGAATTGCCTGGTGCGGCATTGGCAAGTGTGATGCTTCCGAATGTTATGGAAGCTGATTGGAAGTTCCCTGTGATGAATACTTTGGATTTTCCATCTGTTGCAATCCCAAGAGCCTGATCCGGCAAACTTCCTCCGGCACGTCCGGCCCAAAGTGGAAACCCGTTACTGTCGTATTTGGCAATGAAAATATCCACCTGCCCCGAATCTGAAAGTACTGTACTGCCTATGGCCAAAGAGGAGCTGTAAAAATAACCGCAGATATAGGCGTCTCCTTTATTATCTGTTGCAATAGCGTATGGAATGTCGTCACTGCTTCTGCTTCCGCCTCCGGCTGTTACGGCCCACTGAAAGGTGCCTGCGCTGTTGAATTTCGCAACGAATAACTGTGCAAAGCCCAGATTTTTGTTGATCAGCTCTGTGGTACCTATAAGCACCGAGTCGCTCCTGAAAAATCCCGTTATAAGTACATTCCCCATACTATCCGTTGCAACGCCTTGCACCGCTGCATCCAGGTCGGAGCCAAAACTTTTTGCCCACACCACCTTGCCATTTGAATTGTATTTGACGAGAAAAGCATTCGGAGATGAGGAGCCTGATTTTGACTGATTATGGAATGCATAGGCCCCAAAAGTTATCGAGTCGCTGGAGTAATTTCCACCTACATATACATTTCCGATTTTATCACTGGCAATGCATTGTCCGTTTTCATTGGCTGCGCCGCCGGCGCGTTTTGCCCAAAAGCAGGTTTGAGCATTTGAAATGAGTCCATGCAAAAGCAGGAAGGCGAAGTAGAAGTATTTTTTCATGATTGGCTAGTTACCTGAAAGGTACGCATTTATCCATTGTAAGCCCTGATCAGAATGAGGGATTTGACTTCAAATCAGAAGTTTCAGGACACCCACCTACAAATAACTCAGCCATTTTTTCTCCGGATGGGCCGATTTATAATTCCCATACCATTTACAGGGGAAATACAGCGCCAGCACCACCCCAAACCATATCAGGTAAACCGTCCACAAATGGAAGCGCTGCGTCACATGCATAAACGATGTCGGGTTCGCATCTTCTGTTAGGATGGCGATCGTATGGATGAGGTAAATGTGCATGAGGTAGTAAAACATAGGAACCTTTCCTATGGTTGCAAGGATGGCGGTGAAGCGGTTTTGAACGCCTTCTGTCAGAGCCAGGAACAGGATGGAAGGTCCCAGCGTCATCAGCGCAAACAGAAGCGATACAGGGTATTTGTTGCAGTCCAGAAAAGACAGAATGCTGTTGACGAGAGTATTCTGATGAGCCCAGGGGAAAGGATTTCCGTAAATGTTCGTGGAACGGAGCAATACGAACAGTCCAATACAGGAAAGCCCCGTTCCTATCAAAAGCTTTTTTCGGGTGGCAGAGGCCGTGTCCGGACTGAATAGTTTCCCGAATGCATAGCCCACGCAGATCAAACCGAAGTAAGGCAGCACCGGATAAAAACAGAATATGGCCAAATGCTCCGAAACAACGATACGCCCCTGGTTATGCAGTAAAGTCCAGACCGTGCCCATGAACGTGCCGGGAGTGAAATGAACCGAATCTGTCAGGTTGTGGAGGAAAACAATCAGTAGCCCTGTAACGAGCGTGACCATGTATGGGAACCGCACCATCAGGGAAAGGAATACCATGCTGATGCCAATCGCCCAGATCACCATCAGGATCGGGTCGTGTACACGGATCGTAAAGAACCAGCCGAATGCCACAACGGTAACTTCCAGAAAAATAAGCCAGAGTCCGCGGGTAAACAGGAAACGGCTCAATTCATTTTTGGTATGTTTCAGTCCGTAGAGGTAAGCGGAAAGGCCAGTCAGAAAAATGAAGGTAGGGGCACAGAAGTGAGTGATCCAGCGGGTCAGGAACAAAATGGGAGAGGTGTCGGCCAGATTGGTGGGATCATGAAGGGCTGCATCAAAATGAAAGAAATCCCGGATATGATCCAGGGCCATAACGATCATAACGAGGCCGCGGAGTGCATCGATGGATTGCAGTCGGTTTGTTTTCATGCTGGCTAAGATAGGGTATTTCTGAAATCACGAAGCGTGCATTCAGAAATGTAAAAGGCCCCTGGAATGCAGGGGCCTTTTACATCTATCAAGCGTTTGATTTATTTAATCACCTGTAATTTCCGGATCACATTGTAATCGGCGGCATTGATATGGACGAAGTATAAGCCGGATGAAAGGTCAAATGTTTCAACACTGACAGCAGATTCCGAAGTTGTAAAATCTTTCAGGATCTGACCTTCCATATTCATGATCTGAATATGTGCGGGGCTTTCATTGCCCGGGAGGGAAATCTGGAATGAGCTTCCGGCAGGGTTC
>DASYGQ010000134.1:0-8442 GCA_035999585.1 Bacteroidia bacterium
AAATGAACTGATATTCGCCGTCTCTAAAACCGCTGACCCTACAGGCGCTTATTATATCTATACGTTTGAGCCCGATGCGGCCGACTTTGCGGATTATCCGAAATATTCAATCTGGTCAGACGGGTATTACGAAACCTGCAACTGCGACCGTCAGAAAGTAACGGTGTATGAAAGAGCTAAAATGCTCAATGGCGATCAGACTGCAGGATTTATTGTAATCCCTTCCATTACCAATCCAAATAGTAATGGAGGCTTCTTTTGTCCCCAGACGCTTTTTGCCGACGGGCAACTCCCTCCTTATGGTTCTCCCCAATATATGTTTGATTATACAGATGACAACTGGGGAGCAGGGTTCAGCGACCGGATACGTATCTATCAGATAACCGCTAACTGGACCGGTAAAACAGGAACTCTTGCTGCTTTCGATTCACTCACGCCAAAGCCCTTCAACTCCTACTTTACAGGAGGCAGCATGTCTGATATTTCACAACCCGGCTCAAGCACCAAACTGGATGCATTGGACGGCTTTTTTTCTTACCGGATTCCTTACATGCGCTGGAGCAATTATAATTCCGCAGTCATGTGCCACCCTGTGAATACCGGAACAGGAAGTACCATTGTATCAGGTATACGCTGGTATGAGCTTCGCCAGGATACGACTTCCAAAAAATGGAGCATTTTCCAGCAGGGTACTTACGCTCCTGCTGACGGAGTCAGCCGTTGGAACCCTGGTATAGGGATGGATATGAACGGAAGCATTGCTCTGGCTTATTCAGTTTCTGCGCCTTCCGGCGTGTATCCGGGTACACGCTATACCGGAAGAACAAAATGTGATTCTGCAGGAATTATGACACTCGCAGAAGGTACAGCCATCAGTGGTTCTTCCTCCTGGAATTCAAACCGCTGGGGCGATTACTCGCATACCTCTTTGGATCCTTCCGACGGTATTACATTCTGGCATACCAATCAATACATGGGAGCCGGTACTTCACTCCGTTCAAGAATTTTTTCATTTAAGATTCCAGCCTGTGTCACCACGGGGATTACCTCATACGATCTCAGCAATCTTTCCCTCACCGCGGTTCAGAGCGGTGCTTTAATGAATATAAGAGCCACCGGGCTGCCAACCGATGAACAGCTGGAACTGGATGTGTTTAACATGGAAGGGAAGCTTATCCACAATGAGAGGATAAGCCCGGTAGCCGGCATTCTGGACGTAAATCTGAACACAGAAGCATTTGCAAAGGGAATTTATTTCGTTCGTATCGTCAATAACCGTTTTCAGCGCGTGCTGAAGGTGGCTATTCAATAATTATCACAGATAGTCCTCTGTTTATTGCCTGCAATTCCATCGCCATTTAGGGATTACAGACAATAAACAGGGGCTTTTCTTTCCCTGATATATTGCTATTTTTGCACTCTCTTAAAACAGAGTGCTTAAGCATGGGAGCCAAACTGAAAATCTCTGCCGTTTCATATCTGAATACAAAACCTTTTCTCGCAGGCATGGAGCAATCCGGCTTTTTGGATCGGGTTGAACTTTCCCTGGATATACCCTCGGTATGCGCCACCAAATTGCTCGAGGGGAGCGTTGATATAGGGCTTGTTCCCGTAGCTGTCATCCCCCTGATGAAAGAGCACCACATTATTACGGATTATTGCATCGGAGCGGTGCAGCCTGTCCGGTCCGTTTTACTTTACAGCCAGGTTCCCCTTTCGCAAATCAAGACAATTCTTCTCGATAACCAGTCGCGCACCTCCGTAGCCCTTGTAAAAATTCTTGCCAAAGAATTATGGAAAATCGACCCTGACTATACCTTAGCTACAGATGGTTACGAAACCCGCATTGGCGACCATACGGCCGGGGTGGTAATCGGAGACAGGACTTTTGCCTTAAACAACCGTTTTAAATACCATTACGACCTTGCAGAAGGATGGCAGACACTTACAGGCTTACCATTTGTTTTTGCCTGCTGGGTCAGCAACAAGCCTGTGGATGCTGAAACGGAACAGCTTTTTAACGAGGCATTAAGCTTGGGAGTGAGATTGGCACCAGGATTGGCAAAAACTTACGAAAATAAATTTCCGGAGGGGTCTAACCTGAAGGAATACCTCACAGAAAGCCTCAGCTATAACCTGGACGCTTTGAAAAGGCAGGGACTGAGCCGCTTTCTAGCCTATCTTTCAAACGGCGCCCGCTGAATTTTTAAGCCTTTAAAACGTGGCTTTACCTAGTTTTTACAGATAGAAATTCTTGTTATATTTGTTTTTTGCAGACAAACCCAGACCGGAAAATGAGAAAAATCATACCAGCTTTTATCCTTGCCACCTTTTTATTCAATTTTAATTCCGGCGCACAAAATGTGATCGAAAAAAGCGAAGATCAGGTGAAGCAGTTTAATGCCCAGCAGGATTTCTACAAACAGGAGTATGTCCGGGCCCTGAATCTCTATAAGGAGATACTTGCAAACAGGCCCAAGGATCCCGTCATCATTTTCCATATCGGGGAATGCAACTACATGATGGAAGACTATGATCAGGCCCGCGAAAATTTCGAGAAATCAGTATCAATCGATCCCAAGGCCGCCCCTGATGCCCATTTGTATCTTGGAAAAATGTATCTGAGCCACGCCAAACTGGATTCTGCCGGTAAAGAACTGCAAACTTTCCGCATGCTCGCCGGTAAAGAATCTAAAATCCAGGAAAGCGATGTGGATCTGTACATCAACATGGTGAAAACAGCCAAAGAGCAAATGGCAAAACCCATTGATGTAAAAATCATTAATCTCGGAGAAAACATCAATTCTACTTACGACGATAAGCGCCCTTCTGTTACGGCTGACGGGAAGACAATGGTATTTACCTCACGCAGGCCCGCAGGGAAAGGCGCAGTGGATGTGTTAGGCGATAACAAACCTTTCGATCACATTTACATGGCAACCTGGAATGATACCACGAAGACCTGGAACCCTGCCGAATATATGAACGGAACAATCAACGGTTCCGGTCACAGTGCCTGCTCCAGCATCACGCCGGACGGGAAACAAATTTTCATTTACCGTAACAACGATGACGACGCGCGTGGCGGAGAAATTTTTGTTTCCAAAGTAAGCACTTCCGGCAAATGGGGCCCTCCTAAAATCATGGAAAAACCAATCAATACCAGCTATTTTGAAGATGGTGCTGTTATTACTGCTGATGGAAACACGATGTTCTTTATCAGTGAACGCGGACAGGATGTCAAAGCCAAAGGCGGACAAAAAGGTTACGGACGAAGCGATATCTGGATGGCTAAACGCAAAACAAAGACCGAATGGGATACCCCTGTGAATCTCGGTCCTGAAATCAATACCCCTTACGACGAAGGTGGCGTGTATGTGACTCCGGATGGAAAGACACTGTTTTTCTGTTCAGAAGGACACAACTCCATGGGTGGATATGACATCTTTAAGACAAACTTCGTAAACGGTAAATGGACCAAACCCGAAAACCTGGGTTATCCCATCAACAGCGTGAACAATGAAATGAGCTTTGTGCTCTCGGTTGACGGAAACACGGGTTATATCTCCAGCAACCGCCCCGGCGGCCTTGGAGAACGCGATATCTACATGGTTGACCTCAGCAAATATGACTTGCTCGGAGGACGATCGCGTATTGCTGATGAGAATGCAACCAAACTCTCCATCCTGAAAGGCACCGTGTTTACCGGCGAATCGGGCAAGCCTCTGGCCGCCGATGTGGTATTGTATGATGAAGCAGGTGCTGAAGTGGGCAGAACTACTGCCAGTGAAGACGGCAATTACTTCATCACACTTGAAGGTGGTAAAAAATACGAAGTGAAAATTAATGTGAAAGGCTGTAAGCCCATTGATGAAAAATTCATGCTTGAAAAAGGGAAAAGAGAAACCTTCACACTCGTGAAACACTTCCTCGTATACAAGCAATAAGCTGACAGTATGAAAAGGCATCCGGTCCTGATTATATCCCTGAATGGATATAATCAGGACCGGTTCCGTTAGGGGAGTCTGATCTTAAATAATCCTGTAGTTTTTATATTCCCCGATCTTCCAGCCGGTCTTTTTTTGAATGAAATACAGAACGCGGGCTTTGAGTGAGCCGAACTTTTTCTGTGAAGGATCATAGCTGAACTCCCAGTTTCTCTGTCTGATCCGTTGCTGCATCACTGCAGGATGAGAACCCCTGAAGCGTTCCAGAGAATCGATCTGTGAGTAATCGAAACGGTCCGTCACCGGAATGTTTTTCTTCATCCATTCATCGTCGTGCCACATTTTATGAAAGCTTTCCTGCTTGGCCTGTTGCAGTTCAGGAGGTTTCACCCAGCCATAATGATAAACGGAAGCTGACACCGGCATGACATTCAGTTTTCTCCCGGCCAGCCGGAATCCCTGTGCATCGCGGTATGATGAAACATCCGGAAGGTTTCTGACAATGCGTATTTCTTTGGTGTACCAGCGCCTGGAATCTCCGGTATAGTCATAGGAACCGTAAAAGTGAATATAATCAAACAGCAGTCCTTCCACGCGTTTGTCGTCCTTCCAGTGCAGCATGGCTTCACGGATGATGGCATGATCTTTTTCATGGATGACTTCATCACCCTGAATATAAAAACACCAATCGCTGTCGGCCACACAGGCGTGCAAGGCTTTGTTTGTTTCATCCGCAAGCACGCGCCCTCCTTCGCGGAGCGAGTCGTCCCATACCGTTTCAATGATTTTTATTTTACCGGAGGGGATGGAGCGTATCAGGTTCAGCGTGTCATCTTCCGATTTGCCGACGGCCACGACTACCTCATCGCACAGCGGTAGAATAGAGAGGATCGCTTCCACAACAGGATAATCATAACGGATGGCATTGCGTACAATGGTAAAGCCGGATACCTTCATGCAGATGTGGAATGAATATTAGATGCCTGTATAATTGTCGGGGCTGATCTGTTTCAGTTCTTCCTTAACACGGGCTTCCACGGGCAGCGTTTCGATGAATGCACGAATGCTTTCCTGCGTGATGCGGGTATGGGTTCGGGTAAGTTCCTTGAGTGCTTCGTAAGGCTTTGGAAATCCTTCACGGCGGAGAATTGTTTGAATGGCTTCGGCGACGACGGCCCAGTTTTCATCCAGGTCGCGGGCAATGGCTTCTTTGTTGAGCAGCAACTTATCCATGCCCTTGATCAGTGATTTAAGAGCAATCACTGTATGAGCCAAAGGTACTCCCAGATTGCGCAGAACGGTTGAGTCCGTCAGGTCGCGCTGAAGGCGTGATACCGGGAGCTTGGCTGAAAGATGTTCAAACACTGCATTTGCCAGGCCCAGGTTTCCTTCGGAGTTCTCGAAGTCAATGGGGTTTACTTTATGTGGCATGGCTGAAGACCCGATCTCTCCTTCTTTGATTTTCTGCTTGAAATAATTCATCGAGATATAGGTCCACATATCTCTGTTCAGGTCAATCAAAATGGTATTGACACGCTTCATGCCATCACAAAAAGCCGCGAGGTTGTCGTAGTGTTCTATCTGTGTGGTGTATTGCGAACGTTTGAGGCCCAGTGTGGAATCCACAAAGTAATTGGCAAACTTCAGCCAGTCGGTTTTCGGATAGGCAACGTGATGTGCATTCAGGTTGCCGGTTGCTCCGCCGAACTTCGCGCTGAAAGGAACAGCCTTGATGTATTCATATTGCTTTTCGAGCCTTTCTGTAAACACATTGATCTCTTTGCCCAGGCGTGTTGGGGAAGCAGGCTGGCCGTGTGTATAGGCAAGCATGGAAATATCTTTCCAGTCGATCGCAAACTGTTTCAGCTTGCCAAGCAGTTCAGCATACAGGGGTTCGATTTCATTTTTGAATGCGTCGCGCAGCAGGAGGGGGGTGGCAGTGTTATTGATGTCCTGTGAAGTCAGTCCGAAATGCACAAATTCCCGGAGCTCGCCAAGGCCCAGTGTGTCGAGGTGTTCCTTGATAAAGTATTCAACGGCTTTCACATCGTGATTGGTGATTTTTTCTATGCGTTTAACGGCAGAGGCTTGTTCGAGCGTAAAGTTGCGGTAGAGGTTACGCATGGGCTCGTACAGCTTTTTATCGATCCCTTTCAGCTGTGGCAGCGGCAATTCGCACAGTGCAATGAAATATTCAATCTCCACCAGAACACGGTAGCGGATCAGGGCTGATTCCGAGAAATAAGCCGAAAGATTTTTCGTCTGACCGCGATACCTGCCGTCGAGAGGAGAAATAGCCGTGAGGGAATTTAGTTCCATGTATTTCGATATAGATGTACGAAGATATGTAAAACCCCGGCCTTGTCTTTCTCTCAGTGCCGGATCTTATTTCTTCTTTTTAGGAGCCTGTTGCAGGGCAGCCTGCCTGTCGCGTGCAGCCTTTTCAAGCCGTTGCTGCCAGCTGGATGTTTTCACAGGCTTGAGCTTGTTTTCCTGAATCTTACGGTGAATGGCCGCCTCATCCACGAATTTGCGCATGAGCCAGGTCTGTCCGAATGTGATCATATTCGCCAGGAAATAGTAATAACTCAGTCCGGATGAATAGCTGTTCATAAAACCAAGGAACATAACAGGCATCAGGTACATCATCCATTTCATTCCGGGCATCTGATCGGTGGATCCCATCAGCTGGCTGTTCGTATATGTATAAAGGATGGTCGATCCTGTCATGAGCAGGGCGAACAAGCTCACGTGATCACCGTAAAAAGGTATGTTGAAGGGAAGCTGGAGAATGGAGTCGTAAGTCGACAGGTCATGAGCCCACAGGAAGCCTTTCTGACGCAGTTCGATGGCTGAAGGGAAGAAACTGACGAGGGCGATGAGGATCGGCATTTGCAACAGGACGGGGATACAGCCGGCCATAGGGTTGATACCGGCCTTTTTGTAAAGCGCCATGGTGGCTTGTTGCTTTTTCAAAGGGTCGCCGTCTTTGAACTTGGCGTTGATCTCATCCACTTCAGGTTTCACCACACGCATTTTGGCGGATGACAGGTATGTTTTGTAAGCGATCGGGAAGATCAGCAGTTTGATGATCAGAGTCAGGATCAGGATGATGATGCCGTAGCTGATATTGAAACTATCGAGGAAGTTGAAGATGGGGATAACCAGCCACTTGTTGACATAGCGGAAAAGACTCCATCCTAAAGGAATCTGGCGTTCGAGATCAAGACCATAGCTTTTCAGGGTATAATACTGGTTGGGTCCGAAATAAAAGCGCATGGCAAACGTTTCGGATGCTTTGTGTGTAAAAGGAATGGAAAGACGAGCGCTGTAGTTCTTCACATGAAGCGTGTCTTCCTTGTCGGTATGTGTTTCAACAGTTGGTTTGGTTCTTCCGCAGTTATTGTCGGTGATCAGCACGGAAGTAAAGAACTGCTGTTTGAAAGCGATCCATTTCACATTGGTACCTGCGAGGGTCTTGTTTTCGTCTTTTGATTCGCTGAGGTAATCCACATCTTCGTCCTGCAGCTTGTAGTATACGGTAGATTTGATTCGCTGGTTCTTCAGGTCTTTTTCAAGCGAAGGCGCTTTCATGGTCCATTTCAGATCCAGATCCTGCATGTTGGAAGCAATTACATCCTGCATGCCAATCATGTTGATGTGACAGCCCATCATGTAATCGTTACCTTTCAGCGTATAAACGTATTCGATGTATTTACCTGTTCCGGCGGAAAGGCGCATTGAAATGGTTTTGCTTTCTTCTCCCTTTACGCTGAAGCCTTCGGCTGTCGGAGCGAAATAAAGAGAGTCAGTGGAATAAGCGCGGTTGTTATTGTCGAACAGCTGCAGGGCAAATGTGGAGGAATCTTCGGTAAACAATACGACAGCAGGCCCGTCGCTTGTCTTGGCTTTGAACTTCTTGAGCTCCACAGAGACCGGCCGGCCTCCGCGTGTGCTCAGTTTTACCTTGTAATGTTCGTTTTCAATGAAGACATACGTTTCTTTTTTACCTGCTGATTCGGTAAAGGGGCCGTATTGCTTCAGGCGCATGGAAGTGCGGAGTGAGTCATTGGCACCGTGAGAGGTATCGATTTTCATTTCTGCAGTGCCTGCAGCCATTGCTTTCTGTCGCATCTGAGCCTTGCTGGCTGCTTCGGCTTTGCGTTCTTCCAGGGAAATGGAATCGTTGTAACGTTGAATCCGGGCTGTTTCCTGTTTGGAAGGGCTCATGAAAAATGACCAGCCGATGAGTATGGCGCCTATTAAAACAAGGCCGATAAATGACTTTTTGTCCATTCGTTGAAGATCTGTTCGAAAAATTTGGCAAAGATAACATTTTTTGAAGCTGGAAACGGAGAATTCACGGAAGGAAATAGTCTGATCTTCAGTTTGCTGAATGCCCGGCGCGAAGGTCCTGGAAAATGCGAGGGAATTAGCTATTGGCCTTGAGCTTTGCAGTAATTGCGTGCCTTGCAAGCCTTTGAGTTGGGTTTGT
>DASYGQ010000077.1:0-4689 GCA_035999585.1 Bacteroidia bacterium
AACATAAACACCAAACACTTTTGTTTGCCACAAACGGCGGTATGTACAAACCGGATAATTCCCCCCAGGGTTTGTTTATACAATCGGGGAAAGTCCTGGCGAAGCTGGATACTGCATCAGGAAGCGGAAACTTCTATTTAAAGCCCAATGGTGTTTTCTATATTACCTCGGGCAAGCAAGCTTTCATTTGCAATACATCTTCTTTCAAAGACAGTGGACAAGTACTTTTTGCAACACAGTCGGGACCCATACTGGTGATTGACGGGAAGATACATTCAGGATTTACCAGGGGATCCAAAAATTTGAATATCAGGAATGGCGTTGGCATTCTTCCTGACAACAGGATCGTTTTTGCTATGTCCAAAGAGCCCATCAGTTTTTACGACTTTGCCAATTACTTCAAAAGCCTTGGTTGTAAAAATGCACTCTATCTGGATGGCTTTGTTTCAAGAAC
The DNA here is from genome assembly GCA_035999585.1 of Bacteroidia bacterium. GTDB lineage: Bacteria > Bacteroidota > Bacteroidia > Palsa-965 > Palsa-965 > Palsa-965. Next base: position 455 of record DASYGQ010000077.1, read on the forward strand.
GTATTTGCCGGAAAAGAAGTGGGAGCAGACTGATGGAAACTTCGGGGTTATTATTGGTGTGACGAATTAACGTGCTATTCGTCGGGTAGCTATGGATGCTGTTAAGGTTTTTGCTGTGCAACCGCTTTGATCTCCACTCTTCTGTTTTGACGGTTGCATACATCGTCCGTCGACTCGCAGATTCTGTGCTCGCTGCCAAAGCCATGTGTGACAATCTGCTCAGCTTTGAGTTTAAGTGTTTCAACCATGTATTTCTTCACTTCCAGCGCCCTGGATTTTGAAAGCGGGTCGTTTAATTCTTTGGGTCCTTCTGCATCCGCAAAGCCATCCGCTGTATAGGTAGCGTCCTGGCCATTAACTAAAACCAATTCTTTGATTTTCTGTTCGAATGCTTTTGTGAGGATCCTCGACCCACTTTCAAAATATACCGATAGGTGGTCTTTCGCAGATAGCTCGCCAAGACCAACGTTCAGGTTCATTAATTTCTTCCGGATCAGTTCAATTTCTTTTTGGGAACGGGTCAATTGCTCTTGCTGATTTATGAGCAGAACTATCAGGGAGTCGTAGGTTGTTTTTTTCAGGGTCACATTCGGGTTTTCAGCACCGGAAGCCGATTGATAACGGGCCAGGGTTGCGCGCATCTTTGTAAGCTCAGCCATGGCAGAATCATTTTGTGCCTTGAATGAGGAACAGCATAGAACAAACAGACAAATTGTATAGAATGATTTCATCTCAGCAATTTATGTTAATCAGTTTCCGGCCTTTGCTTTCAGTTTTTTCTCTATCTCGTCGATCAGCTGGTTCAGCTCCAGGATCTGAACGCGAAGATTCTCCACATTGTCGGTTTTGTAATCTTTCATGATCTTCTGCAAATCAGCATTGGAAGATTTGAGTTTCTTCTTCATTTCTTCAGCGCTCATCTTATCGGCGGAATTAACTATTTTGGTGAGGTTGGCTTTAACGTCCTGAAGTTTCATGTCTACAATTGACAGGTTGGCATCGTTCACTTCAGCCTGCTTCCTGCCAATGTTACCCAATGTAAGAGACAGGAAAATCTCATTGGTTCCGGTATAGAGTTTATTCACCGGGCCGGTATTGTAGTTGAAGGCATAACCGATAGAAACAGACTTGGTTTGAAGCGTCAGGGCAGTGAGCATGCTTCCGTTGGTGCGATAAGCCGCGTAGAGGGAAATGAAATCATTCCAGCTGCCTTTCAACCCTGCATCCAGCATGCTTCGTTGTGTCAGGTTATAATACACAACCTGGGGTGCAATCTTCCATTTGCTTTCGGGTGATTTTTTGTAGGTATAGGAAGCATTGGCGATGATGCTGGTATTTACTTTTTCGCTGCCGGTCGCAAGCATCGGCATGGAAAGTCCAACCTCGACCAATTTCTTATACTGATATAAAGCTCCGGCGCCTGCTGTGAAACGAAGCTGATTAAAGTATCCGTTGTAAAGGGTTGGGTCAGTCTGGTCCACATAGCTCGTCAATGCATTGGCATTTATGGATGTTTGCAGAAAGCCGGCATTGGTACCCAATGTCAGAAAATGATCTGCCGTGAGCTTGAATCTTTTGGCATAATTCAATTCTGCGTTAACATTACGGATGGCTCCCTGATTGTCGGCCATCACCTTCAGGCCGGCTGCGTTGCTTTCGCCAAGCATGGTGTGTGCTCCGAAGACAAGGCTCTCGAATTGCCCGTCGAGGTTGGCAGTCATGAGCTTCGAATCAAGAAGGATGCTCAGGTTTTCAGTGCTGGCAGTATAAGCTGCGTTTCGGGTAAAGTCGCTGAATGTGTTTGTATAGGACAGCGATCGATTCTGTGCGGAAATCACGCCGGCACATAATACGTTTGCTGCAAAGGCGATGGTAATGGCTGTTCTTTTCATGTTCATATTACTTAACAAGAGTGATGCTTCCTTTGTATTTTTTTTGACCATAGAAGGTGTAGTAGTACACACCAGCATCGAGTCCTTGTCCGTCCCAGGAATTGTCATAGGTTTTTGTCTGGTATACAACCATTCCGCTGGTATTGTAAATGGTCAGTTCATAATCTGTATATACTTCAACACTTGTTATTACAAGCTTATCATTTTTCCCGTCCCCGTTGGGAGATACATAGTTATTGATAGGAAGAACGGCCTCCTGGACTGCGAGCACGGTGACGATGATGTGTGCGGTATCTGTTCTGGCCGGATGGTTGTCGTCCTTTACCATGAAAGTCAGAAGGTACCGTGATGCCTGATGGAAGTTGAGCGGGCCTGTAAGGCTCAGATCTCCGGTTACTGAATCCAGAGCAAACGGCACATTCCTGTTCAGCAGGATAAAAGTGAAAGTGGCATGGGAATCGGTATCGCTTGCTGTCGCGGTAATCAGATAGCTGGGCTTGCTGTCTTCCGGCACAGCAATACTGTCGTTATGCGCAACCGGCTTTTCACCTGTGCTTGTTACATATACCATGAAGGGTTTCTCTACATACATTCCGTTAATAAGGGTGGAACGGATCCGGACGTGATAAAAGGGTTGGGCTTCGAAGTCTGCCATTGATTTCGCAAACAGAGAATCATGTCCGATTACAAAGCTGCTGTCATCTGCACTATTTGTACCAGTGACCAGGCTATAGGTGTGACTGGCCAGAGGTCCGTTTTCATCGGTGGTGCTGAACTTGCCAATAAAGGTATGAGCTGGTTTGTTATCAGCTATCAGGGAGTCGCTGAGATGGATATCAGTGGGCGTATCCAGTGTATCTCTGATTTTTATGGTTAGTTGTTTGATGAATGATGTTCCTCCGATGTTCTTGCTTGTCACGCTGATCACATAACTGGATTTGATATCATAATCAAAGGATTGTGCGGCGCTCAGCAATCCTGTGGAAGTCAGGGAAAAGACGGAGTTGTTATTAGGAACCGAGTTGTCAAAGGCGTAGGTGTACCGATCGGAAGTGTCCTGGCTAACGGTGCTCAGCTGGCCGATTATTGTTGTCGGTGAACTGTTTTCATAAAGGGAGTCGTTGCTGATGCGAATGTCGGTAATGGTGTCAGCTCCTTCGGTTACATTAATTGCAAATGGTTTGTCCAGAAACAAGTTGTTAGCCAAAGTCGTCCGGACGCGCAGGGAGAGCAGCTTTTTTACCTCATAGTCATAACGGGCATTGGAATACAGTGTATCCGCTGAAATTGTGAAAGAGGTATTGTCTGTGCTGCCTGCGCCGCTCACAAGGCTATAAGTGTGCTGGGCGTTCGGGCCGTTGACATCAGCTGTAGAGAATACTCCGATAAAAGTATGTACAGGCCTGTTTTCCAACACAAAAGCATTGCTGATCATAATGTCGGTCGGGGAATCCAGTGTGTCACGAATATGAATGGAAAACGGTTTGGTGTAAGACAGGCCGATGCTATCTGTGGTGGTAAGAATGATGTTATATAAATTACGCGTTTCAAAGTCGAACATCACATTGCTCAGCAGCGAATCATTTGAAATGGTGAAGCTGTTGTTGTCGTTTGTGCCGGTGTTGGAGAAGGTATAGACGAAAGAATGACCGATATCATCCGTTGTACTCATTTTGGCGATGAAGCTACGGGGTGGCAGGTTTTCATAAATGCGGATGCTGCTCAATGCCATAGCTATAGGGGGGTCGTTGGAGTCTTTGATTCGTATTGTCATTGCGCGTTCGAAATGAGCCATTGCATGATCATTGACACGGACACGTATGGAGTAGCGGTGTTTTACCAGAGAATCAAAAGAAGCTTCAGCATACAACGAGTCATGGGAAATGGAGAAACTTACATTGTTCGTATCTCCCACTCCGGGTGTAAGAACATACGTAAAGATTTCATTCTGGTCAGGGTCGCTTGCGGAAAGTAACCCGACCAATGTATGAACAGCCTGGTGATCGAAAATACTTGAGTCGTTGATCTGAATGGCATAAGGAGTATGATTCACATGTGTCAGGTGAATGACAAAGGCTTGTTCATAAAAGCAGCCGCGGTTATCTGTAGAACGGATACGGATCTGCAGTGAATCCTGGATATAATAATTCAATGCTGCGTTCAATATCAATGAGCTTCCGTTGATTTTTACTTTACCATTATCAACGCTTCCCGTCCCGCTAACAAGTGTGTATACATGTGTATCTGCCACGTCAGGATCAATACATGAAATGGAACTGATCACCTGATTAACCGTGTCGCTTTCAGGGATCGTTGTCACGGAAAGCGAAATGGATGTAGGCG
>DASYGQ010000136.1:0-5743 GCA_035999585.1 Bacteroidia bacterium
TTTCCGGATATCTTCATCTGAAACACCCATAGACTTTGCAACAACAAAAGCCGCCACAGAATTCTCAACGTTATGCGAACCGGGAAGCCCCAGAGTCAGATCATGTGTTTCCATGCCTTTTCCGACAATGGAATAGTGGTACTGACCGTTCTCAATACGGAGATTGGCAGCTTTGTATTCTGAGTTTGATTTCAGCGAATAGGAAATTACGAGAGCTTCCACATTCTTCTGTACGGCTTCCGTACCTGTTTTAGCGATAAGCTCCCCACCTCTTTTTACCTGTCGGGCAAACAGGTTATAAGATTCGTGCATGTGCTCTTTATTCTGATAGATATCCAGATGATCGGCATCAATAGAAGTGATTACGGCTATATCAGGGTGCAATGCCAGGAAAGAGCGGTCATATTCATCCGCCTCAACCACAGTAATGCTCGTTTTTTCGTTTAGGTTCTTCCCGATAAACAGATTGGTATTGTAATTCTGCGTAATACCACCCAGAAATGCGGAACATTCAATACCTGCACTGCGAAGCGTATGAGCAATGAGGGATGACGTAGTTGTTTTTCCATGAGTCCCTGCAACAGCAATGGTAAAGGAATTCTCGGTAATCAGGCCCAGCACTTCGGATCGTTTGCGGATATCAAATCCATGTGTTGCCAGGTATACATATTCACTGTGAGTTTTCGGAACAGCCGGGGTATAAATGACAAGCGTATTTTCAGGAACGAGCAAATTCACTTTGCTGATGTCTTCATTGAAATGAACATCCATGCCTTCCGTTTTCAATTCATCGGTTAGCGATGTGGGAGTTTTGTCATACCCGCTCACCTGCTTACCCATAGCATTGAAATACCGGGCCAGGGCACTCATGCCGATGCCACCGATACCCAGCAAATAAACCTTATGGATGTTACTCAGGTCCATTTATTGCTTTTTGTTATGAATGAGGTTAAGAATTTCATTGGCGATGACCATAGCTGAATCAGCAAAAGCCATTTTTGAAATATTTGATTCCAGTTTCAGTTTGAGCGAATTGTCGGAAAGCAGACCTATCGTTTTTTCCACGAGTTCTTTTTTCGCATTGGTATCCTTAACCAAAAGCGCAGCTTGATGATTCACCAGTGCCATTGCGTTTTTTGTCTGATGGTCTTCCGCCACATTCGGCGATGGAACTAGGATACAGGCTTTTTTCACAAGGCACAGTTCTGAAACAGAGCTTGCTCCGGCTCTGGAAATAACCACATCTGCCGCCGCATAAGCATAATCCATTTTTGAAATAAATTCGCTCGCCACGATTCCATTCTTCTCGAAAGGCTTGGCAGCTTCATTCGCCTGAGCGATGAACCCTTTGCCTGTCTGCCAGATCAGCTGAATGTCATTCTTAACAAACTCTTCGAGGCTGGAGATTATACTTTCATTGATTGTACGTGCACCCAGACTGCCGCCTATCACAAGCACTGTTTTTTTATCCGGCTGAAGATTGAAAAATTCCATGGCTCTTGCCTTCTTGCCATCCAGCTTTAAAATATCCTGTCTTACCGGATTACCAGTCAGAATAATTTTGGAAGCCGGAAAATACTGTTGCATCCCCTCGTAAGCCACACAAATCCGGTCCACCTTCCCGGCCAGTATCTTATTGGTTATGCCGGGGTAAGAATTCTGCTCCTGGATAAGTGTAGGCACACCTGCTTTGCTGGCAACCCTTAACATAGGTCCGCTGGCATATCCTCCGGTGCCTACCACAGCATCAGGATTGAACGACTTCATTATTTTATTTGCCTTGATCAAACTGGATATTACTTTAAAAGGAAACGATAAATTCTTTACAGTTAATTTTCTTTGCAGGCCGCTGATCCACAATGCTTCGATCTTGTAACCGGCAGCGGGTACTTTTTCCATTTCCATCCGCCCTTCAGCACCAACAAAAAGTATCTCCACCAAACCGCCGCATTTCTCCTTCAGTGCATTGGCAATGGCGATGGCTGGGAAAATATGCCCACCTGTTCCACCTCCGCTTATAATGACTCTAGGCGGCTGCAAGCTGGTCTCCTTTCTCATTTTTCATTTCCTTCACCGCACCCGATTCCAGCTCCGTCTCTCTGCTCACGCTAAGAATAATACCAATCGCAATGCTTGTAAACCAGATAGAAGTACCACCCATGCTCACAAGCGGTAAAGGCTGACCTGTCACCGGAAAGAGATTGACTGCAACTGCCATATTGATCATTGCCTGAAAGACCAGACTGAATGTAAGTCCGATTGCCAGGAAACTTCCGAATGTTTTCGGAGAATTGCTCGCAATCCGCACGCCTCTGAACAGAAGTACCATATAGAGAAACAGCACAAAAGCACCTGCCAGCACGCCCCATTCTTCGATCAGGATGGCAAAAATAAAATCAGAAGAAGCCTGAGGAAGAAAATTTCGCTGATCGCTGTGGCCGGGCCCTTTACCAAAAAGAACACCGCTGGTTCCAATAGCGATCTTCGCCTGATCAGCCTGGTAGTTTTCGCTGCTCTCACCTGAACGGAAATTTTCAATACGAGCCTTCCAGGTCCTGCCCCGTTTGATGCTCTCAGGATATTTCAGTATTACAAAGCCGAAAATTGTGACCATGAGGATACAGCCGCCAAGCAGCATCAGCATATATTTCAGGTTTACCCTGCCAATGAACATCAGTACAAGGCAGGTAAGGAAAAGAAGCGCCGCAGTTGAGAAGTTGGCTGGCAGAATGAGTGCGCAAATAATGCCTACAGGAATAATGACAGGCAGAAATGCTTGTTTGAAATCTTTAATCACTTCCTGCTTGGCAGAAAGAAGGCGGGCGACATAAGCAATGAGAGCCAGCTTGGCAAAGTCCGATGTTTGAAATGTCAGGCCAATTCCGGGAATCCCGATCCAGCGGTTTGCTTCACCGGCGCTGATCCCTTTAAGGAGTGTATAAAACAAAAGTGGAGCTGCAATCCATACTGCTATTTGAGAGATGCGGGAGAAATAGGTGTATTTTACTTTGTGTACCATAAACATCAGCAGGAAACCCAGGCCTATGATGAGGGAATGTTTAACCAGGTAATAAAGCGCATTGCCATTCTTGTAACGGGTGGCAAGAGCCGTAACCGAAGTGTATACGCACACAATGGAAACGATCGACAGCAGAATCACTACTATCCAGATTACCTTATCGCCTTTAATGTTTTTAAGCATGTGATTCAGGATAAAATACTGACAAGCTCTTTGAATTTATTTCCTCTGTTCTTATAATTATCGAAAGCATCAAAACTTGGACAACCTGGTGAAAACAAAACTGTTTGGCCTGGTCTGGCTAAAAGACTTGAAATCTTAACCGCTTCTTCCAGGTCATTGGCATGGACAACCATGCTTTTGCTCATCAATGCAGAAAAGACCTTTTCCCGCTCCGAGCCCAGACACACAATCGCTTTCACCTTTTCTCCAACGAGTCCGCGCAAAACCGAAAAATCGCTTCTGCGGTCGTTTCCACCTATGATCAGCACCGTTGGCTCTGTCATTACACTGAGTGAATTCCAGGTATCGTTTACCGACGTGGCTTTTGAATCATTGATGTAATTAACCTGATTAATCCGTGCCACGAATTCGAGGCTATGTTCAAATACGGATGGCTCAGATCTCCTGTCTGCAAGCTTGCTTGCCGAAAAAGCCACCTTCAATTGATTTTCATTTTCTTTCATAAAACATATCTTGTATTTTCAATACAATCAAAGCGATCTTACGGATGTTTTAAACTGATGACCCCTGTCTTCATAATTCTCAAACAGATCAAAGCTTGCGCAAGCAGGAGAAAGGAGCACCACATCGCCTTTCTTTCCTAAGCGGTAGGATACTTTTACCGCATCAAGAGCCGAGCTGGTTTCAACAATCGTTTCCACGACTCCTTCAAAAGCTTTTATTATTTTCTTGTTATCCACACCAAGACAAACAATAGCTTTTACCTTTTCTTTCACAAGCTCGGTGAGTTGTGAATAATCATTCCCTTTATCCTGTCCGCCAACAATCCAGATAACGGGTTGCGACATGCTTTCCAGGGCGTACCAGGTAGAGTTCACATTGGTAGCTTTGGAATCGTTTATAAAATCGATGCCATGCACTTTGCCAACATGCTCCAGACGGTGCTCAACATTGTGAAAGTCCGAAAGGCTCTCGCGGATCGATTCCTTGCGGAGATCAAAAAGCTTTGAGGCAACCGATGCGGCCATCGAATTGTAAATGTTGTGCTTGCCTTGTAGTGCTAATTCTTCAATTGACATAGACTGTGGATTTGGGTTTATATTGATCTGTAATTCTTTTCCTTTTAAACAGGCGCCTTCCGAAACTTCGTGTTCGATCGAGAACGGCAGCCGCCTGGCATTGATTTTTCTTTTTTCTATCTCCTTCCGGATCAGAACATCATCATCGCAGTAAATAAATGCATCCTGCGGACGCTGATTCCGAATGATCCTGAACTTGGAATCGACGTACTTTTGCATATCATAATCATACCGGTCAAGATGGTCGGGCGTAATGTTCAGCAGAACCGCCACGTCCGCTCTGAACTCATACATTCCGTCGAGCTGAAAGCTGCTCAGCTCCAGAACATATACATCGAAATCGTTCTCAGCCACCTGCAGCGCAAAGCTTTTTCCAACGTTTCCTGCCAACCCTGCCTTCACGCCTGCTTTGGTCAGAATGTGATGTGTCAGCAAGGTTGTCGTTGTTTTGCCATTGCTTCCTGTTATGCAAATCGTCCGGGCTTTGTTATACCGTCCGGCAAATTCGATTTCCGAAATAACCGGAATCCCTTTTTGCTTCAGTTTCTGAACCATCTCAGCCTTGTCGGGTATGCCCGGGCTTTTGATTACCTCATCTGCATTGAGAATTTTTTCTTCGCTGTGAAGGCCCTCCTCCCATTGAATCCCATATTTTGAAAGAACGTTCCTGTACTTTTCGCCTATCAGGCCCTTATCAGAAACAAACACATCAAACCCTTTTTTAATTCCCAGCACTGCAGCCCCTGTTCCGCTCTCGCCACTTCCAAGAATCACCAGGCGCTTCATCCTACCTCAGTTTTAATGTTGCAACAGCCAGAATGGCGCACATGATGCCGATAATCCAGAAGCGTGCAACAATTTTAGCTTCATGAATTCCTTTTTTCTGGTAATGATGGTGCAGCGGAGACATCAGAAACACACGACGTCCTTCGCCGTATTTGTTTTTGGTGTATTTGAAATAGCTTACCTGAATCATCACCGACAGATTCTCAATCAGGAAAATGCCGCACAGAACCGGGATGAGAAGTTCCTTACGGATTGCAATCGCAAACACAGCAATGATTCCTCCCAGAGCAAGGCTTCCGGTGTCACCCATAAATACCTGGGCCGGATATGAGTTATACCATAAGAAACCGACACAGGCTCCTACAAAGGCTGCAATGAACACCACCAGCTCACCGCTGTTCGGGATATACATGATATTCAGGTAATCGGCGAAAATGGTGTTACCCGATACATAGGCCAGGATGCCGAGTGTGACTCCAATGATTGCAGAAGTACCGGTAGCAAGCCCATCTATACCGTCGGTGATATTGGCCCCGTTTGAAACAGCTGTTACGATCAGAATAACGATCGGAATAAAAATAATCCAGGCCCATTTGCGATAACCATCGCCCATAAACTTTAAGATCACAGAATAATCAAACTCGTTATGTTTTACAAAAGGAATGGTTGTCTTCAG
>DASYGQ010000166.1:0-3073 GCA_035999585.1 Bacteroidia bacterium
CTTATCGAACTGGACGGAAACGACCTTGATCCGATGATGAAAGAGGCGGAAACTATCAGCGGGATCATGCAAGGCTTTGATTGCGGCGAAATATTGTTTGCCGATACCGAAGAACAGAAACAAAACCTGTGGCGCATGCGCCGCTGTGTGGGCGAAGCTGTGAAGTCGCACTCCGTCTATAAAGAGGAAGATACCGTGGTGATGAGGGCTGAGCTGCCCAGGCTGCTTCTTGGTGTAAAAGCCATCGGTAAGAAATACGGATTCAAATCCGTTTGCTATGGCCATGCAGGTGATGGCAACCTCCATGTGAACATCATCAAAGGAGAACTGAGTGATGCCGACTGGAACAATAAGGTTCCCCTGGGTATCCGGGAGATTTTTGAGCTCTGTGTCGAGCTTGGAGGAACCATCTCCGGCGAACATGGAATCGGATGGGTGCAGAAAGGATATATGGATATAGCATTTACTGATAAGTCCATCGCCCTTCAGAAGAGCATACGCGATGTTTTCGATCCGAACGGCATCATGAACCCGGGCAAAATGTTTAATTAAGTCCTGGATTAAACCTTTACATACTTAAAAAGTCTATTCCCGGATGCGTCCTCTCCTTGCCGGTTTTACCAGTCTGCTTTTCTTTTTACTGAGCTGTCAGGGAATGTGCGGTGCATATAACCCTGTTTCTTCCATTGAAAAAAAAGATTCCACCTCTTTTTCCCGCAAGGATACTGTCCCGGGATCGGTTCATCGCCGCATAACCATCAAGCCTACCACCGATTTTGACCAGCGCTTTTCGTTTATTCGTAATAATTCAGTGAACATATGGGGCCAACGAGCCGGCATTCTTCTGAATGATAAACTGAAAGTTGGAGTGGGTGCCTATTTTATGAACGATACGAAAATGATGAGCCGCCGTTTCGGTATCAGCAACCCCAACCATTACCTGAAACAAAGTCTTTTGTTCGGGACAGCTTATATTGAACCCTTCCTGCTGCGAAGAAAATATTGGGAGCTTAGCGTGCCTTTTGAGCTGGGATACGGACAAGCCTCTTCCAAGGTATACGAAACTTCGAATGATCTTTTCCTGCGTTCCAACTCCAAACCCTTTCTTCCTACCGGCGCAGGATTGTCTTTGTCGTTCAAGCTGCCAGCCATGCCGCATTTCAAACCGCTGAGCTGGATCGGCATCAATTTCCTGGCCGGATACCGCTACTGCCTCCTGGAAAACGTTTTCAAAACAGATTATGACGGAGCATTCTGGTCAATCAGCGGAGCCATTTTCCTTGACAGGGTCAGCGACGATATCAAAGCCTGGAGAAAACAGCGGAAGCTGGACAGTTTATGACCTTCAATAAATACTCAACATTCTTTCTTGCCCTTATTTTTCTGGCAGCGTGTAAAGCACCTCTCTATCAAACCAAATGGCAAGACCATGAAGTGATAGCAGATGGTAACCCCGAGGAATGGAAAATTCCGCTTCGTTTTTACGATGACAAAAGCAAACTTTCATATGCTGTTACCAACGACCTCGAAAACCTGTATCTCTGCATCCGTATCACAGACGATGCCAGTCAGGTTAAAGTGATGCGTGCCGGCATGCAGGTATGGATTGATACCACCGGCTCCAATAAACAGGTAACAGGTATTCTATTTCCACAAAGAGTCATTGAGCCACCCGATGCAACTCCTCAACCCATTGCCGCACCAGGCAGACGAGGAGGCAGACAATCATCCGGAATCATGAATCTCCGGAACCGTTTCCAGAAAGAATACAAAGAAATGTTACTCACCGGCTTCAAAGCACCTATTCGTGGCTCTGTGCCTCTGGAGAATGATTTTGGAATCCGTCTCGGGATAAATTGGGGAGCCAATCGTTTCGACAGCTCATACATTATGATTTATGAAGCTGTCATCCCTTTCAAGACATTTTATAAGAACAAACTGAGCTCTGCTGACAGCACCAAACACTTTGGCATCAGCATTACAGTCAACCCACTGGCCCGACCGGCAGCACAAGGCGGTTCCAGAAGCGGTGTCAGCGCAGGAGGCGGTGGAGGGGGCATGCATGGCGGAAGTGGAATGGGTGGTGGCGGAAGAAGAGGAGGAGGAGGACAGCGAAGCGCTCCGGTTGTGGCCAACCCGCTTTATGAAACCAATAAAATAAAAATGAGAATGCAGCTCTCGGTACACCCGGCACCGGAGATCAAATTTTGATTATCAATCCTCATCTTTATGAGTCATAATACCTTGTCGTTTACCAAATTCATCCAGCTCTTCAGCATATTCATTCCGGGAGTGATGCTCTTCCTGTCTCAAAATATAATTACGTACAATGGGCCGAATCGATTCGCTTACAGAGACGGCATAATATCCTCTCTGCCACTCGAGACGACAAGCAAGCAGATTTTCTCTGTTGCACTACATGGAAGCCTCGCCTTTTAGTTGTTGTATGACTTTTTCAATGCTCTGATCATTCTTTAGTGCCCAATTTTCCTTGGGCTGAAGCCCGAGGATTTCAATTGAGATATAATTGTTTTTATTTTTTTTCAAGATATGCATCTGGCACCTTGGGATGGAAATATTTTCTTTTTAAAACCGGGTACACAGCATAAACAGCCTTTGTAGATAGCATCCCGAGTCCGGCACCCACCAATACATCCGACATCCAATGCCTGTTATTCATCAGGCGCATGAAGCCTGTGGCTGATGCAGTTGTGTATCCGAAAATGCTGTAAAGCACAGATGTTCCTCCATATTCCTGGTTCAGCAGCTCGGCGCCGGTAAAGGCGGAAGTGGTATGCCCGGAAGGAAAAGAATTGTTTGCCGACTTGTCGGGTCTTAGCATGTGCGTGCCGTACTTCAGGCCGGTGGCAATACCTTCTGAAACAATCATGGAGCCTGCGTAAAGAATAATCTGCTCGGTAAATGTGTGTTTGCCTTTGACTCCGCTCAGGCTCAGGCTGAAAACGGTGACAGCCGGTACAAACTGAAGATAGTTATCAGCGGTATTGTGAAAACCCGGGAATTGTTTCTGAACATCGCGTTTGGCATCGAAACGGTCATAAAAAGTATGGCT
>DASYGQ010000188.1:0-7295 GCA_035999585.1 Bacteroidia bacterium
TTGGCAGATCCTTGTCCGCTGCCGATGGTTCCGCCGGTCCACGAATAGGTATAGGTGGTTGTGCCGCCCGTGACAGAAGCAGAAGCAGAAGCGGTGGAAGCGCCGAAGCAGCCGACATTGGCTTGTGTGGGAGCAATAGCAAGTGCTGCAGCAGGCTGGGTAATGGTTGCGCTCTTGGTGAGTGTACAGGCATTGGCATCGGTAATGGTGCAGACGTATGTATTGGGACAAAGCGAACTGGCTGTTGCGGATGTTCCCCCGCCGTTGGACCAGCTATAGGTATAGGAACCGGTACCTCCGGAAGGAGCAACGGTGGCTGCACCGTTACAGGCACCGTGGCAGGTAATATTGGTGGGTGTGATGGTGGAGGTGATGGCAGCGGGTGGGGCATTTATAACAAAGACAACCGTATCACCTGCACTTGTGGGGCAGGGGAGAGAACCTGTCACGACACATGTGTAAGTGCCGGCTGCCAGGCCGGTAACGGTTTGTGTGGTTTTCCCGCCGGTCCATGAATAAGTATAGGGTGCACCGCAGAAAGTGGGTGTTGCAACAGCCGAACCTTTGTCGATCGAACAAACCGGTTGTGTGACCGCCACTGTCAGATCACTGGGTGGAACGCAGGCGGCTACATTGACAGCAGCCACAAAGGATTGTGCATTGGAAGCGCCTCCGCAGATATAGAGTACATTGTTGTTTCCGAGAGCGATATCAAAAACGATTTCGGGAAGGCCGCCGATTGTATTGATCAGATTGAGGTTTGCATCATATTCATAAACAGCTTTCAGGGAACCTACAAAAACATTTCCGCACTTGTCCAGGACGAGTCCGCTGTTTGTTCTTCCGCCTGCAGCATTATTGCTGCTTGTTGTGGTGTTTGAACCACCTGTAATGGTTACCGTATTTAAATGAGCTCCGGTGTTTGCATCCCATTGGTCGAGCTTGAGGCCATCTGTTGTATATACGTAGGCACAGGATGCAGCGATGGCATTCATGCCGGTGGAGAAGGGTGCTTTTTTATCAAAATCCGCAAAGCTATATCCTGTTTTGATGGAGAAAATTTTGGAAAACCCTGTAGAAGGATCATAGCACGTAAGCTTGTCATAAGCACCTGTGACATAAGGGTTACCCAGGGTGCCATTCTTATTGCTGTCTGCTGTCATGTGATAGATATACCCGTTAGGCCCCCAGGCAGAAGCAATGACCTCGCCCATGCTGTCGCTCCTGTAAAGCTGGCTTTCTGTGCCTGTCGCAGTGTTTACCGTTTCCCAGTCGGCATTGTTGTGATAAGGAACGGGTACCACGCCTCTGTAAACACCACCACCCGACTGAATAAGCTGAGTATAATCGCAATTGAAGCTAAGGTTCCAGGTTTCGTAAATATTGTTTGAACTGGCCCCTGCATTCGGTGAGCTGCCCCAAAGGTGAGCAGTCCCTGCAGGATTCACTTTCACTGTATTGTAAAATTTCGGTCTGATACCACAGCCCATGCTGAAATAAGAATTTCCAGCAGGGTCGGCAACAATATCCCCCTGATACAAATAGTAATATCCGTATTTCGTCATCAGATTCAGCGTCCACTGCTGTACACCTGCCGAATTGTATTTGGTGACGTGGGATTGCGTAAACGCAACGGTATCGGTGGAATAGACAAATACGTTGTTGAAACCATCCACGGCAATGTCGTCTGCTGCTTCGTTCACGGCAGTTGGTGGCCCCACCGTCCATGGGTCGATGACAGTGGTTTCTTTCACAATGTTTCCCGATCCCAGCTCAAAGCCGGCAGTGTGCTTATCCGGAAAGCTGAAAGATGAAGATATTCTGGCAGGATCGCTTGCTGTTCCTGTATAGCTCTCGGGAGCATGATCGGTGATGTTTCCAAGCGGCGTCCGGAAGACAATGTTGCCGGATTCATCTGCGTGGACAACAGCATCCGGATACTGCATGCGAATTGCCGATGCATCAGCTCCGGGATGCAGTATGAATGCGTATTTGATACCCGCTTCGGGATGAACCGTGTATTCCACATCTATCTGCGGATAAATATTTTTGTAAGTAATTTTTTTGAAGCCCCGTGCGTGTCCGATGATTTCGCCCCCTCTGTCGGTGAACATATAATTGAAATAATTGCTCACTTCGCCTTCGGCAACAATCTCCGGCCGGGTATTGGCTCCATCCCACAATTGGTGTATGAGAGCTGTTTGCTCTATCAGGTGGACGGCCTTTTCTTCCTCTTCTTCTCCCGCCTCTTCCGGTATGTGGTTTTTTTCTGCGTAAATTTCCCATTCACGTTCGGAAGCTTTGTGGGGTTTGGAGATGCGGTAAATGAGTCCTTTCGGTGTGAAATAAAAACTGGTGATGCCATCCTGAAAACTATAAAGCACATCAGAACCCGGAATATCTTCCTGATCCTTCAGTTGTCCTTTGTTTTCTATGAATACCTGATTGGATGTGCTTTTGACTTCTTTTATCCAGGCAATTGAGGGTGGAGTTTTCGTTTTGGAGGAAGATGCCTGCGCTCTTTTAATTTTTTCGGAATAGAAAATCTGTGCAGGATGGACGGGAGCAGGGTTTGAGAAAATACTCTTTTGCAATGCTGCCGTTTCCGGATTACGTATTTTTTGCGGTATGGTCTTTCTTACCTGAGCCTGCAAGGTGCAAGTGATAAGCAAAACCACGATAATCAAACTGCATTGTAATCCGTTTTTATATCCCATTCAAAAAGTGTTGTATCAGCTTAATTGCATTTGCCTGAACTCTATTTTTTTTAAGACTGTTCCGTTTAACGGATCAGTGAAACCCTGCCAATATAACTGTGCGGGGTGCCAAACACATCTGTGAGATTTACTTTCCAGACATATACATCTTCCTGGCAAAGCAAACTGCTTCCCTGAACTTTTCCGTCCCATCCCTGGTAGAGTTCATTTGTTTTCCAAATCTGATTACCCCAGCGGTCGACAATGATGAGTTCGTACTTGTCGATACCCACTCCATAGCCGAAGAAATAATCATTTACTCCATCATTGTTCGGAGTAAAGCAATTAGGAGCATAAAAATCGAATACCGGCCCGATGACAACCGGTCCGACGGTGGTATCGCTGCAACCGTGTATGGAATAAACAATCAGCTGCACCTGGTATGTGCCGGGTACTTCCGATGGGTATGTGTGTATCGGGTTGGGATCCTGAAGCCCAAGTGTATCGCCGTCACCAAAGTTCCAGTGCCAGGCTGCTGCAAGTGTTGAGGCATCGTTGAGTGTAACAACGGGTGCAAGTACAGAAGTAGGCTGAGGATTGGCCGTGAAGGCCGCTTCAGGCAAAGGCCAGATTGTAATATACGCGGGCTTGTCGAGGCTTGATTTACAGCCTTCGTTTGAAACAACGGAGAGGCTCACATCATAAGTTC
The DNA here is from genome assembly GCA_035999585.1 of Bacteroidia bacterium. Classification (GTDB taxonomy): domain Bacteria; phylum Bacteroidota; class Bacteroidia; order Palsa-965; family Palsa-965; genus Palsa-965. The sequence continues at coordinate 3,406 of DASYGQ010000188.1, forward strand.
CAGCTTTCGGATAACAATGGCTTTCCGGAGCTGAAGACGTTTGACTCACTGGTGCCATATTATCGCCGAAATTCCATGTCCATTTTGAAAGGGAGCCTCCACTGACAGAGGAAGCATCTTTGAAATTAACGCACCAGGGCATGCAATGAGTAAGTGAGTCGCCGGTGAAACTTACAACCGGTAAAGCATATACCGTTATCACTTTGCTGGCGGTATCGGAGCATTTTGAATTACTGATGGTGATCAGCTGAACGGTGTGTGTTCCGGCCGTGGTGAAAACATGCGATGGGCTCTGCGTGGTCCCAACCGAACCGTCACCGAAATCCCAGGCCCATTGCGCGATGGAGGATGGAGCAGGAACAGTTGATGCATCCGTGAATGTGGTAGGAGCATTCACACATACACTGTTGCTTGTAAAATCAGCTTCCGGCAAAGGATCAACTTTCACAGCAATGGAAATGGTATTGGTACAGCCACCCGGAGAAATAGCGATCAGGGAAACAGTGTAGGTTCCTGCAGCAGCATAAGTATGAGTGGGATTTTGAAGAGTTGACGTAGTGCCGTCGCCAAACGACCAGGAATAAGTGCTTGCGTTGACAGAGGTATTGGTGAAAGCGGTCGTTGCTCCCTGACAAACTTCCTGTGCCGTGAAATTTGAAGAAGGAGCCGCGATAACAGTTACTGTTTGCTGAACCTGCCCTTTGCATCCCTGACTGTTTATGGAGACAAGTGTGGCTGTATAGGTTCCGCTGGCCGGATAAATATGTGTTGGATTCGGAGTCGTTGAATTTGTGCCATCCCCAAAAGTCCAGCTTGATGTGGTTGCACCGGGTGTTGTATTTGTGAAAGATGTGGCTGTCCCCACACAAACAGTTGTTGTAGTAAATGCAGGTACCGGCAATGGGTTGACAGTTACATTGATAACTGTATCATGCACGCAGGGTGGCCAGGTAATTGTCAGCCTGACCGGGAAAGTGCCTGCAGTAGGGAACGTATAACTCGGATTCTGAGTGGTGGCATCGGTAACGCCATCGTTATTGAAGTCCCAGGCCCATGCGGTTATTCCACCTGCAGGTTTCGACAGGTCTGTGAAAGCGGTGGGTGTGCCCAGGCAGCCGGGTGTGGAAGAGAAATCAGCGATAGGCGAACTGGGGTTGCCTGGTACGGTGATATGGAGTGTAGATGTACAGCCGCCTTGTGCCGATGTCATAACAACGGTATAGGTTCCGGCAACATTCACTGTAATAACCTGAGTATTGTTGGCACCGACAATGCCCGGCCCGGTCCATGCATAAGCACTGGCGCCGGCAGGAGCAGTAAGTGTAATCGAGCTGCTTCCGCAGATAGCAGGAGAGGAGGTGACGATCTGAGCCGGGGCACAGGACGCATCCACATAGGCATAACCGTAGTGACCGCCCTGGTCACAGTCGCGGCAAATAAATTGCATTGTCACACACTGGCCGATGTAGGGCGTGAGGTCGACAAACATGGTGGTCCAGGGTCTGTACCATTGGTCGAATGTTCCTGGCACCTGGTAAAAGTTCGGAATGTTTGCACCGGCAGTTACTTCATAGGACCCGCAGGGGAGCACCGTCCCGTTCTGATCGGTGAGATTCAGCATAAAAAAAGGCTGGTCGTTTGCAGAATGACCGCCATCCTGAAGAACAACGGCATATGAATATGTGAAATTGGTGGTGGTGGCATCTACCGTAAATGAAGTACTCAGTCCGCCTGCATTGGATCCGTTATTCGGTCCATCACCGATCATTGCAGAATGTGTGCCTCCGCCCGGATACACCTGATTGATCGGAGCGCCGGCAGGATCAGGACCAGAGCTTGTAATGGAGGTCATGGCAGTGCCGGTCGACAGGCTCACCCCGGCTGTCAGCAGTCCGGAAATGGATTTGCCCTGTTGCTGGGTCCAGTTTGTGAAATCGTTTGTTTCAAATCCCGGATTGGTGCAGGGTGCGCCACAGCCAAGCACACCGGGGTTTCCCCCCGCGTTACCGGATAATTTCTGGTTGTTTCGGAAGGTTACGAAGTCAGGATAATAGGAAATGTATCTCGTCTTGAGGGAGGAAAAATATTTATTGATGGTGAGTGGGTTCTGGATTCCTTTCTTGGCATCCTTGAAAAAATCCATCTGATCCTTCCACGTGGCTTTCTGAAGAAGCAGATATTTCTGAAAGGCATCGTATTCAGTATTGTCGAGCCCGAGTGATTTTTGGATATCCTTGTGAAAAGCGAGGTGATTATAACTGCTCCATAATGCTTCTGCATTATACCCTGTTTTCGAATTGTTCTGCGCTTCCGTTTTTCCGGGGAAACAAAAAAACAGCAGCATAACAAATGCTCCCTGATAGGAGAAGAGGCGGCACAATTTCATCGTGTTGATTTATTATTTGTATTCTGTCTGTAGGACAGTATTGAACAATGCTGAGTAATTGATAACAATGTAGGGATTATTTCCGGATTAAAAGTGAAAAATCAGGTGAAAAAATGAGACTCACTATGCCTTTTTTCTAAAAAAAGCGGACTTTTTTTAATAAAAAACATCAATTTTTAGAATAATTGATGGCATTTATGACGGCGGGCTGCCTTAAAAACGATCACCAATTGAATTAATTTGCTGATAATTAGTGAGTTGAAATTTTAAGCCGAGATGCAAGTAAAATGAGGCAAAAAAGGAGGCCCATCGATTTTTTTGCTGGCTTTTCTAAGATTTTTATAGCAAATCTTCTTATCCTGGATCAATGCGAAGGGCAAAAGGATGAGGTACTTTTGATCCAACAAAGAAAGGAAAACAGAGTATGAAAAATGTAAAAAGTGTAGAAGCAGTATTGAGCCCACCGGACCCCCATATGGTTGGAAACGGTTTTAGAGTGCATAATTTTTTCCCGGGAGGAACCGGAATCGGAAAGCAAAGGATGAGTCCGTTTTTTCTTTTGGATTATAACGCGAAAATGGATTTTTCACCGAGCGAAACACCAAGAGGTGTGGGAACCCATCCTCACAGAGGGTTTGAAACAGTGACCATTGCCTATCAGGGGAAAGTGGCTCATCACGACAGCCGTGGAAACCGTGGAGTGATTTCGGAAGGAGATGTGCAATGGATGACCGCAGCATCGGGAATTTTACATAAGGAATATCATGAAGAAGAATTCTCCAGAAAAGGAGGATTGTTTCAAATGGTCCAGCTTTGGGTCAATCTTCCTGCAAAAGATAAAATGACAGAACCCAAATATCAGAACCTGGTGCATGACAAAATGGGAAAATATGTGCTCGGAAATGGAACCGGAACCGTGTTTGTCATAGCCGGTGAATACAAAGGCGTGAAAGGTCCGGCTCAGACTTTCTCCCCTTTGCATTTACTCGACGCAAGGCTGGAGGCCAAAGCTGAAATGGAGCTTGAGTTTCCGGAAACATACAATACAGGGATATTGGTGATTGAAGGAGCACTGGAGATAAATGGCAAGGACACGGCTCCGGCGGATCATTTTGTTCTGTTCAAAAATGAAGGCACGGAAATCAAAGTAAAGACAAAAGAAAAAAGTATTTTTCTGGTGCTGAGCGGTAAACCCATTCTGGAACCCATTGCCCAGTATGGGCCATTCCTGATGAACACACACCAGGAATTGCAACAGGCCGTTGATGATTTCAGTCAGGGAAAGTTCGGTACACTGGCCGATTAAGTAAGGATAAAGGGTAAATTTATCAAAACAAAAAAAATGGAATCAGGTACTTTTGATACACTTTCCGGAGCCATCAGTCAATTGCAAAAGCAAGGCTATACAATTGATTTCAACCTTCGGGAAAATGCGCTTGTCTGCAGACACAATGATATGCAGATCGGGCATGAGGATTTTGTCATAGATAAATACTACCGGTTT
>DASYGQ010000215.1:0-6464 GCA_035999585.1 Bacteroidia bacterium
TGCTCAATCGTAGCCGGCCGGATGAAAATAATAAAGCGCTGAATGTGATGGATCAGGTGCTTTCGGAAAAAGGACCGGAGCTCGACAGGCAGGGTGCTTTGGAAGCAATGCGGGGATTGAAGGATGCGCTGATGCAGAACAATCGTTTCAGCGATGTGGCTCTACTTGACAATATTGATATGCGCACTCCGGTGCCGGGAGTGTTTCCGACACCTTTGTCCTGGGAAGTGGTGGAGAAGATTTGCAAGGATAACGGTGTCGACGCTCTTTTTGTGCTCGAGCTTTTCGACACCGATTCCAAAATCAGTTATGCCGCAGTTCCGGTGAAGGTGAATACGCCATTGGGTCAGGTGCCTGCTTTGGAGCAGGAAGCCAGTATGGTTACAAAAGTGAAAACAGGCTGGAGAATTTACGATCCGCAAACCCGGTTCATCAATGATGAATACGCCATTACACGTACACTCACCTTCAGCGGCCGCGGTATCAACCCGATGGCTGCTGCCTCCGCACTCATGGGCAGGAAAGACGCCGTGAAGCAAACGGGTTACCGCACAGGACAGGCTTACGCCACCCGGATTCTGCCTTATAGCCTTCGTGTCAATCGTGATTATTATGTGAAAGGAACAAGTTTGTTCCGCGTGGCCATGCGCAAAGCGCGGACAGGTAACTGGGACGGCGCCGGAGAATTGTGGCTGAAGGAAACGAACAATCCGAAACGCAAAATACAGGGCAGAGCCTGTTATAATATGGCTATCATCAGTGAAATCAACGGCAATCTGGATGCTGCACTGCAATGGGCGCAAAAGGCTTATGAAGAAGATAACAACAGGCTTGCCTTGCATTATCTGAACATTCTGAAATACCGAAAGATCGACAGTGACCGTCTGAAGATGCAGCAGGAGCAGGCGGGACAATGACAGGATTGCGCGTCCCTGAATATTAGAACCCGGTTAAATTTCGGCCGATTCAATTAGATTTCAATTAGAGCAAGCTTTTCCGCCGCCCGGCGGCATGATTCGTGTTTGGATTTTGTACTCATCGTACAAACCCTAAAAGCGAAACATGAAACAAATCAACCATCCCCGGCAGGTTCTCCCGGAAGAACCCAAATTCATTTTTTTTATGCTCTTTGCGGCACTTATGATTGGTGCTGCCGGATGCACCACAATTATGCCCGGCGAAAGCGGAATTAAAGTGGTACGTGGCCGCCTTCAGCCGGGTAATTTCAGCGAAGGGCGTCATGCCGTGGGCTTCGGCGTTCATTACATTCATTTCAGCACGCGCATCCGGGAATTGTCGGTTCAAATGACCTTGCCCACACGGGAAGGGGTGGAAGCAAAAACGGATCTCACCCTGCTTTATCACATCAAGCCGGAATCGATCCACGACATCTACCTGACGCTTGGTATGAATTATGAAAAATCAATCATCATGAATAATTTCTCGGCCATTGCCCGGGAAACCTGTCTGAACTACAAAGCCATTGACCTCATCACACAACGCGATTCACTGGAAAGAGCCATTTATGTGGATATGAACAAAGATCTTGGGCATTACGGCTTTGTGATCGATCAGGTCCTGGTCAGGGATGTGGATGTACCGGATGACATCGATCGTGTCATTGAAAAGAAAGTGCTTTCGGAGCAACAGGCCAAACAGCAGGAGGTTGATATCCTGAAGCAGAAGAAAGAAACAGAGGCAAACATTGAAAGGCAACGCAAGGAAATGGAATTCGGTTTCGAAAAAAAGAAAAGGGAGATAGAATCCTCCATTGAACAGCAAAGACTCGAGCAGGATTTTGCCGTGGAGAAGCAGAAAAAAGAAGCGGAACGAAGTCTGATAGAAGCCGAAGCCACGCGTAAGGCGCAGACGCTCACCAATTCGGCAATAACAGAGCTGATGATTAAATACAAACAAATTGAGGTGATGAAAGCGATTGCGAATTCACCGAACAGCAAACTGATCATTACGGACGGAAAGACACCTTTGACGCTGAAAGCGGGTGAATGAGGGGGATGGGCCTGATGCCGGAAACGAGTCCGGCATCAGGCTTTTATGAATTCAAGATTGGCTATCAGGTTTACCTCGTTGCTCAATACAGAGGTTGGAACGGCGGATGCCAGTTGAAAATCGGAGCGTTTGATACGGCCCCTTACAGTAAAACCTGCAAGCGCCGATCCTGTCTCCGGATCGCGGGCATTGCCATTGTGTACCACATCCAGATCAATGAGATGCTTGACACCTAGCATGGACAATATACCGGTGAGACAGTAATGGCGCTCAGCAGTTTTTACGAATGACGTGCTTTTGAAGTGGATATATGGAAATCTGTCGACATTGAAGAAAGCAGGGATCTGCAAATGCTTGTCCCGCTCCGGATTGCCGGTGTAAATACTGGGTGTATGGATAGCCGCTTCTACCGAGGCATCCGAAAAATCGTTGGCGTTGACAGAGAAGCGAATATCAAAATTGCGGAAAGCGCCTTCTATTTCGGATATCAGGAGATGTTTTAAACGGAAACTAAGCTGCGCATGTTCTTTATCCAGGTTCCAGGTTGATTTTCTCTCTTTGAGTTCTGATGTCTGAACCGGAGGGCTTACCTGTATTGCATCCATTTCCTGTACTGTTTCCATAAAAAGAATCTTTTATATGTTACACGGTAACAAAAATAAGGTGTCTTTGTCTCAGCATCGGGAATATTCGTTGATTCATTTGTTCACATAGCTGAAGTCATGATCTGAAAGGCCGGAGCAATGAGGCACAAAAAAGCCGGACAAAAGAGCCCGGCTTTCCAAAGTATATGAACCAATTTTTAACGCGTCACCCGGTAGCACAATCCGAACTCCACTGCATTGCCGCTGATGCCGGTTGAATAACCGGAACCCACTGTATTGCCTTTGATACCCTGAGTGCTGCAGCTGCTTGTATATGTAGTCAGCATTGCCAGTATGCCGATACGTTTATAGACGTAGTACCGTGCATGTAATCCGAGCCTGAAAATTGCCCCTGAAGCTTTGTACTGATAGGAAAAATCATTGTCGGCTCCTTTTAAAGCCACAGATAAGGTGCCGAAGGAAGTGACGGCGGCCAGATCGATACGCTTTGAAACAAAAAAGTGATAGCTGCCATTGATGGTGTATTCGTCGGTTGTGGCCTTTACTTTATTGCCGGAAACATGAAAGCCATAATATGCGGCGGGATTGAGATAATAGAAATCTGTTCCCCAGCTGCTTCCGATGCCCCAGCGGTTGGACAGTCCGTATTCAATCGTAAGGGGATCTCTGGCCCCCACAATTTCTCCGGTACCGCCGTTTTCCGACTCCAGTGTATGGACACCCACTGACGTGCTGTATTTTGCGTTGGTGGAACCCTCGCTGAGGTTTACAACAAAAGATCCCCGTTTAAAGGCCTGTGCATTCGCCATTCCTGACAAAAGCAGAATAATTCCGGAGAACAGAACCGTTTTTCCAATGTATTTGTTTTCCATGATGGATGTGATTGTTGAGTATACCGAATGTAAGAAAATATTCCTGCCGGGGCAAATTTCTAAAACCGAAAAATAATTGCTGATATTTGTCCCCTGTAAACCCAAAAATAAAGAAATGAAAAAGATATATCTTCTCCTTCTCAGCGCTCTGTCGGGTATACTGGCTTTGGGCCAGACGCATTCCTGCTGCAGTATAACCTCATCGGAACAATTTGCCAGACTGAGCAGCGATCCGGCGTTTACGGCCTCACACCTGGCGCCTTTGCCTTTCCGTTATGTTTCAGAAAACGGAAAAATGATCAGTTACAAAACACCGGACGGCCGTGAAGCCAGTGCTTTTGAGGTAATGGCTGACAAACCCACGGATAATTATGTGCTTGTGATTCACGAATGGTGGGGACTCAACGGCTATATCAAACAGGAAGCTGAAAAATTACAAAAGGAGCTCGGCAATGTAAATGTATACGCGCTTGATTTGTACGATGGCAAGGTGGCCGATAATGCACAGGATGCAGGGAAATACATGGGTGAAGTGAAAGAAGATCGTGCCCGTGCCATTATTCAGGGTGCCATAGACAAGGCCGGTAAAAAAGCAAAGATATATACGATTGGTTGGTGCTTCGGAGGAGGCTGGTCGCTACAGGCTTCCATCATGGCAGGAAAACAGGGCCGTGGGTGCGTGATGTATTATGGAATGCCGGAAAGTGATCTGACGAAACTCAAAAAACTGAACGCTGATGTGCTTGGTATTTTTGGAGCTAAAGATGCCTGGATCACGCCAGCGGTGGTAGCCGCGTTTGAGAAGAATATGAAAGAGGCAGGAAAGAAAATCACAGTCAAATCGTATGACGCTGATCATGCTTTTGCCAATCCCAGCAATCCGAAATACAGCAAAGAATTTGCGGATGATGCACATCAGCGTGCGCTTTCATTCTTCAGGGAGCACTTGAAATGATATAAATAAAATCTGTCTGTTCTTGGAAAGCGCCTGCTGAGGCGCTTTCCTTGTTTTTTGAACGTTTTGGGCTATGAAAAGGGCCGAATCAACGAATTTCACCCGTTAAATCTTATGGCTACGTTAATTTTGAGAAAAATTAATTGAAGCGTATGAGAATGGAATTTCAGATTGTGTTGCCCCTTCTCGCCTGGATGGCAGGTTCGGCTTGCCTTCAGTCAAATGACTTACATGCTCAATCCACCATCCCCCCGAATAATGGAAATCCTTCATCACCGCCCAACGGGGGAACATATGATCAGAGAAACCCTTCGAATTATTACAATTCCGGAACTCCTGTACCGGATCAACCGATTCAACCCAATATACCCAACAATCAAAGTTTAAACGGACAGCCGGACCGGCCGCTCAATCAGAATACAAATCCTGTGCGGCCTGACCCGAATAACGGAGGCCTTGACCCGAACGGATCCAGGATATTGAATCCGACATCTCCCGATCCCAACGGCAACAAACAGGTTTCTCCAACAGGCTCAGGGACTATCAATCCTTCTCAGAAGGATTCTGTTCCAAGGGAGCTGCCTCACCGACTGAAAAAATAACAACGTTATGGAAATGAAAAATCTCAATGTTTTAATGATATGTACGTCACACGGCAAACTTGGTGATACCCCCCGTAAGACAGGAGCATGGCTTGAAGAAATAGCCGCACCCTATTTTATTTTTAAAGATGCCGGAGCCCGGATCACACTGGCATCACCTTCAGGAGGTGCTATTCCTATTGATCCTCATAGCGAACAGCCGGATGCACTTTCACACAGCGCCATACGCTTCAGGCACGATATGGCGGCCATGGGAAATCTGATGGTATCAACACCACTCAATGAAGTGAGGGCAGATGAATACGATCTGGTATTTATTGCCGGTGGCCATGGCGCCATGTGGGATTTTCCGGATAACCGGAATTTGAAAGCACTTCTTGAAAATTTCAACAGGCAAGGCAAGCCCATTGCAGCCGTTTGTCACGGGGTAGCCGGATTGCTGAACATGGAGGAACAGAATGGTTTTCCTGTTTTGGCTGGGAAAAGCGTCACCGGCTTCAGTAACAGTGAAGAAGAGTTTTCCGGACCTTATGGTATTATGCCATTTCTGCTCGAATCACGTTTGCGATCAATTGGTGCTGTTTATTCCAAAGGACATGATCATGCGAGTCATGTGGTGATTGACGATAATATCGTCACCGGCCAGAACCCATCTTCCTCTGAAGAGACGGCTGAGAAAGTGTTGGGCCTCATTCGTGAATCGAAAATGGAATATGAGGATAGCCACAGCTTCTGATGTTTCAATCGCATGACATGAAAGGAGTTTATCCGATCATTGGAATGTTTGGCATTGCAGCGATACTTGGAATTTATCTGCTCACGTTGGTTCTGGCGAATAAAAACACATCCAAAGGCGTTGCTTTTGCACATGGCTTTATGGCCATCCTCGCTCTTGCCATGCTTATTGTCTATTCGCTCAGTAATATCGACGGGCCTGCTGAATGTGTGGTTCTCTTTGGAATTGCTGCATTCGGCGGGCTTGTTCTGATTTACAAAGACCTCAGCGGAAAACCTATTCCAAAATGGCTTGCACTGGGACATGGAATTATAGCTGTTCTTGGCTTTGTGTTCCTGATCCTTTTCGCCTGTCATCACACCTCCATGACTTCTGTTACTGATAGCCCAGAAAATCAGGTTTCGAGAGAGAAAAATCTGTAAACTTTACATCTGAAATGCTGCCCGGATTGAATTGAAACTGATCCGGACTTTTACCAGGCACGATTGGATAATAACTTAAAGAGATCTGAATGGTATTGATGACAAGGTATTCATTCCTGATCAGCAGACCAATGCCATATGCCTGGTACACGGGTGAACCTGAGAGAGCACCCGGCGTATTCCCAATTTTAGCGAAGCCGGCAAACAGAATCCCTGCAAACTGAAAGCCAATGATCTGGTAAGGCATATAAACAATCGTGGC
>DASYGQ010000227.1:0-7785 GCA_035999585.1 Bacteroidia bacterium
ACAGCATTGCTTTTATTTTTCAGAGTAAGCTGAAGGGGATGGGGAGGATGGAGTGAGGAAGATCAAAAAAGACTTTGATGAGTCAATTTGTTGGGACTTTAGTGCTCTCCCCGGTAACTATCGGGGCTGGTTTTACTGAAAAACACTTTAGTTCCTTCCCCATTCTTAAAAAATGCCGGAATAGAATCTTTTCTCAGCGCGTATTGGTTATCGGCAATGACACCCGCTCCAAAACCACACTCATGACAACCATCAAGTGTTTTAATGATGAGCAGTTTATTGTTTATGGTCAAATCCCACATGCATCCCTTCTTTTCATAGTCATCCTTGGTATAGTAAATACCATTACCGTTTTTGAACTTTAATCGTGCATAACATTGCCCCAGATTATAGGAGGGAGGGCCTTTGCAAATATCAATGAAAAACAAAACGGTGCTATCGGTTTCAGGATAAATAGTTACGCTTCCTGTTGCTCCTGTATTGGGATTTTCTCCATAGGAATAAACACCGGCATATTTAGCAGTTTCCAATTCGTGATGCGGATGCAACTGGGAGAAGCCTGCTTTAGTAATCAGTAGTAACCAAATGAAGACGCTTGTTTTCATGTACAAAATTAAAAAAACCTGACATTCATTACCAATTCCTCCGGCAGCCTGTAGAAAGGTGTTTTGTGAAATGGTAAATGCAGCGAGTGCCCGATTGCATAGCAGCCACCATTAGGGTTGAAATCAGAAAAAGCTCTAACACGGACAAATAAGACTCTTCTGCCTGTTCCGGAGTTTACAGGAATGGCTTTTCTCTGTCGTAAAAACATGATAAAAAAAGATTCTATAGATTGCTGTGTATGTTCACTCATGAACAATGATGCATTTACCGCATCATGGATTCTGGATAATGTGTTTAAACTATCGCCCGCCTGATGAAGCTCCTGTGTCAGGGATCCATAATAGCTCCTGTTGTTATTTTTAATGAACGTAATCAAACTGTCGCTTTCCATATAAACTACTGCATTACCCAAGGTGCAGAAAACCGGATGAGCAAAAGTTCTTTTTGGTATCCAGTGTAAACCCGATTTCAATTTTTGCGGGATGATCATGGATGGAATAAACAAAATAAACCAAAGAGCGAGGAAAGTGGATTTTATTGTGCTTCTGACGTTGGAATAATTTGGCATGGATGATGGAATGTTACTCTTATAATGAGCATTCTATAAAAAGATACACCCGCATATTTCATGCATTGTATTGGGCCAGATAATGAGACACGGAGACCTTGATACTGGCTATCAGCTCTTCATCCATGTATCCATATTCATCCGGAATATCAAGGATGATAATTGTTTTGGCAGATGTTTGGTCGGGGAATTTACTGGTCAGGCGCTCTTTGTGTTTTTTTTCCATCACAAAAATGAGGTCTGCCCACTCGATGAGACCTGCTGTTAGTTTTATTCTCGCAGAGGGCTCTGTTCCTGCAGATTTTACCCGAAGCCCTTCGGAGTTTTTGTAAATAGCTTCGGCCGTTGGACTTCGCCATTGGTTTCGGCTGCAAATGAAGAGGATATTCATGATAATTGGTGCAAATTGAAATTGCAAACTCAGCTTATTCCAAAATCATTTTCCCCGAAGCCACAAACCGCCCTTCTGAAAACAACCGGAAGAAATAAATCCCCGCCTGCAAATCCTCTCTGCTCACTTCAAAGGATGAACCACTCACAAGCCGGCTCCGGATCATGCGTCCGGTAGCATCGTACAGCTCGAACTGCTGTTCCGATACCGGAGAGGATGTCTTCAGCTCAATGGTAGCCGTGCTGCTGAAGGGATTCGGATAAACACGCAGCGAAACAGGATTCGTGTTTTCAGCAATACCGGTGATGTCCACCCACTGCACGATACAGGATGCAGAGGTAGTACCGGCTAATTGAAAAGCTCCTCCAACATACAGTGAGTTGTTGTACAGACAAAGCGCTTCCACATAAGAATCCGTTCCTTCTCCGGTACTGGTCCAGCTGCTGCCGTTCCAGGAGGCAAGGTGGTTCATGGTTTTGCCATTGCTTTTCATCATCAGTCCCCCCGCATAAAGCACCGAGTCATACACACTGAGAGCAAGCACTGTAGTGTCGAAGCCTTTGCCCAGCGTATCCCAACGTGTTCCGTTCCAGCTGGCGATGCAGGATGCGGGTGTGCCTCCGGCAGTCTGAAACCAGCCACCGGCACAGAGCCCCGATTTATAAGGTGTGAGTGCAAAAACGGTTGCAGCGGAATCCATGCCGCTCCCCACGGGTTTCCAGCCTGTATTGTTCCATTGGGCAATTCCGAATGCGGTAGTCATGCCTGTTTGTGTGAAGGCGCCTCCGGCATACAATTTTCCGTTCCATGCACTGAGTGCAAACACCACATCGTTGAGACCCGAGTCAAGAGCTGTCCAATTGGTACCGTCCCACCGGGCAATGTTACTCGTTGCGGCTGTACCAGCTTGCGTGAAACTTCCGCCTGCATAAAGTGTGTCATTGAAAACAAGAAGCGTGGCTACGGCACCGTTGAGGCCCGAAGGAAGAGCCTGCCAGGTGGTATCGTTCCAGCAGGCAATGCCGGCGGCAAGAGTATCGGTGCCTGCCTGACTGAAAAGACCGCCCGCGTATAATTTATTGTGATAGGTACAAAGGGCATAGACCCAGCTGTTGAGACCAAGTCCGACACTGTCCCACCGTGTTCCGTTCCAGCGTGCAATGTTGTTGACAGGAACAGTACCGGCCGTATCGAAATTGCCACCTGCATACAACGCACCGTGGTAGGTAGCCAAAGCGCTTACTCTTCCATTCATATTCATGCCGTTTCCGAGGGCCGACCAGGTCTGCGCCTGTGCGGAAAAAGCAAGAATGAAAAACAAAAAAGAGGAAAGGAGACGTTTTCTCAAAGGATCTGTGATGAAATCAGAATCTAAGATACAAAAAGCAGGTAATACTCAATTGAAAGCAAAATGAATATCGAATATCGAACGCCGAATATCGAATTTCGAAGTACGTTCCTCAACAATATTTCCCACCCATGTGTAACACCTCTGAGAGGTTTTGAGTTAATAGCGCTCTTGTGGCACCATTAAAAAACTTCGATATTCGATATTCGGCGTTCGATATTCGAAATTGTTATTTAATAAGCCAAATTCGGCCCCAGCCATCTCTCCGCTTCCTGCAGGCTCATGCTTTTGCGCGTTGCGTAATCGGCCACCTGGTCTTTTTGTATTTTACCGATTCCGAAATAGTGTGCTTCCGGATGAGCAAAATATAGACCGCTCACTGCGGCGGTGGGCAGCATGGCCATGCTTTCGGTGAGCTCAATGCCTGTGTTTTTTTCCACCTCAAGCAGAGAGAACAAGATCGGTTTTTCGGTATGATCGGGCTGTGCAGGGTAACCGGGAGCTGGACGAATACCCTTGTATTCTTCCTTGATCAGTTGTGTATTGTCGAGTGTTTCTCCTTTGGCATAGCCCCAGAATTCGCGGCGCAGGCGTTTGTGCAGGAGTTCGGTAAAAGCTTCGGCAAGACGATCGGCCAGGGCTTTCAGAAGAATGGATGAATAATCATCATGGTCTTTTTCAAAACGAGCCACATGTTCATCGATGCCAATGCCGGCAGTAACCGCAAAGGCGCCGATATAATCGGGACCGCTTTCTTTGGGACGGATGAAATCTGCCAGAGCCACATTGAACTGCCCGGCCGGTTTCTTGGTTTGCTGACGGATGGAATGGAATACCGCACGCACCTTGTCACGCTTTTCATCTGCATACACTTCAATGTCATCGCCTTTGCTGTTGGCGGGGAACATGCCGATCACAGCACGTGCCTTCAGCCATTTGCCGGCAATGATCTGTTTGAGCATGGCTTGTGCATCGTCAAACAGTTTGCGGGCTTCCACACCACGTTCGGGATCGTTGAAGATTTTCGGGTAGCTGCCTTTCAGCTCCCAGCTGTGGAAGAAAGGTGTCCAGTCGATATACTCCGCAATTTCAGCAATGGAATAATCGTCAAATACTTTGTTGCCCAGAAACGAGGGCGTATGAGGTGTATAGCCGTTAGCATCCGCCGGAAAGCGGTTCGCACGTGCAGCGCCCAGTGAAATGTATTTGTTTTGTGCCTGTGCGTTTTTGTTTTGTTCGCGCACCCGCTCATAATCCGCATCCACACCTTTCATGAATTCGGCACGCAGCTCTGTTGAAATCAGACTGCTTGCCACGGGCACCGATTTGGAAGCATCGTTGACATGCACCACCGGAAATTTATAATGCGGCGAAATTTTCACTGCTGTATGCACCTTGGATGTGGTGGCTCCGCCGATGAGCAGGGGTATGTTCATGCCGGTTCGCTCCATCTCCTTGGCCACATGCACCATCTCGTCGAGCGAGGGGGTGATGAGACCGCTCAGGCCGATGAGGTCGACTTTTTGAAGGCGCGCTTCAGACAAAATTTTATCGCAGGACACCATGACACCGAGGTCAATGATTTCATAATTGTTGCAGGCAAGTACTACACCCACAATGTTTTTACCAATGTCGTGTACATCACCCTTGACGGTAGCCATGAGGATTTTACCGGCATTCTTTCGGACAGAGCCGCTTTTCTTTTTCTCTTCTTCCATGAAAGGCAGGAGATACGCCACGGCTTTTTTCATCACCCTTGCGCTTTTCACAACCTGAGGCAAAAACATTTTACCACTGCCGAAAAGATCTCCTACTACGTTCATGCCGGCCATGAGCGGGCCTTCGATGATATCGAGTGTTCGCGGATATTTCTGACGGCACTCTTCCGTATCGGCATCGATGTAATCCACGATGCCTTTTACGAGAGCATGACTGAGTCGCGCCTCCACGGGCTCTTTGCGCCATTCTTCATCCTTCACATCCTTCTGCTTGCCGGCCCCTTTGATTGTTTCGGCATGGTTGACGAGGCGCTCTGTGGCATCGTCGCGCCGGTTGAGGAGCACATCCTCCACCAGTTCGAGAAGGTCTTTCGGTATTTCGTCATAGACCTGCAGCTGCCCGGGGTTGACAATACCCATGTCCATACCGGCTTTGACGGCATGATATAAAAAGGCAGCATGGATGGCTTCGCGTACGTGATCGTTTCCGCGGAATGAAAAAGAAACGTTGGACACACCTCCGCTCACTTTGGCATGAGGCAGGTTCTCCTTGATCCATTTGGTGCCATTGAAAAAATCAAGGGCATTGAGTTTGTGTTCGTCCATGCCGGTTGCCACCGGGAAAATGTTGGGATCGAAAATAATATCCTGAGGCGGGAAGCCCACGGTTTCGGTGAGGATCTTATAGGCACGGCCGCATATTTCAATGCGCCGGTCAAGCGAGTCGGCCTGGCCCAGTTCATCAAAAGCCATGACG
Source organism: Bacteroidia bacterium (assembly GCA_035999585.1). Taxonomy (GTDB): domain Bacteria; phylum Bacteroidota; class Bacteroidia; order Palsa-965; family Palsa-965; genus Palsa-965. The sequence goes on from DASYGQ010000227.1 coordinate 5,389, forward strand.
ATAACAGCGGCTCCATAGCGCTTTACTTTTTTGGCCTGTTCAACAAAGGCGGCTTCGCCTTCTTTGAGGGAAATGGAATTCACAATGCCTTTGCCTTGTATGCATTTCAATCCGGCTTCGATCACGAAGAACTTGGAAGAGTCGATCATGATGGGTACGCGGGAAATATCAGGCTCCGAGCCGATGAGGTTCAGGAATTTGGTCATGGCTGCCACGGCATCGAGCATGCCTTCATCCATGTTGACGTCGATAACCTGCGCTCCGCCTTCCACCTGATCGCGGGCGATGGAGAGGGCTGCTTCGTAATTGCCGTCGATGATGAGCTTGGCAAATTTGCGGGAGCCGGTGACGTTGGTGCGCTCGCCGATGTTGAGGAAATTGGATTCCGGCAAGAGTGTTACAGGCTCGAGACCGCTCAGGCGCAGGTAAGGCTCCGTCTTCGGTATTTTGCGTGGCTTCGCTTTGGCGGCATGCTGGGCAATGTGGGCAATGTGTTCAGGCGTGGTGCCGCAGCATCCGCCCACGATGTTGATGAAACCGCTGTCAAGAAAATCATGGATCTGGTGGGCCATGTCATCGGCCGACTCGTCGTATTCTCCAAACTGATTGGGCAGTCCGGCATTCGGATAGGCGCTGATGAAGAACGGTGCTTTGTCTGAAAGCTCTTCGAGATAGGGCCTCATGTCTTTGGCGCCGAGGGCACAGTTGAGTCCGATGCTCAGCAGGTTTACATGACTCAGTGAATTCAGGAAAGCCTCCACGGTTTGACCGGACAGCGTACGTCCGCTCGCGTCGGTAATGGTTCCCGAGATCATGATGGGAAGTGTCTTGCCTTTTTCTTCAAACACAACCTGTGCAGCGAAGAGTGCGGCTTTGGCATTGAGCGTATCGAAAATGGTTTCGATGAGAATGATATCCACGCCACCGTCAACGAGGGCGCGGATCTGTTCGGTATAGGCATCCAGCACCTGATCCCAGGTCACGGCACGGAAGCCGGGATCGTTTACGTCAGGCGAAAGAGAAAGTGTACGGTTGGTGGGTCCTACAGCACCGGCAACAAAGCGGGGGCGAGCAGGGTTTTGTGCGCTGAACTCATCGGCGGCTGTGCGTGCCACACGGGCGGCACAGAGGTTGAGTTCCGTGACAAGCTCCTCCATGTGGTAATCGGCCATGGAAATGCGGTTGGCATTGAATGTATTTGTTTCAATGATATCGGCGCCGGCCTTCAGGTACTCCCTGTGAATGGAACCGATAACATCGGGGCGGGTGATAGACAGGAGGTCGTTGTTCCCCTGCAGGTCGCTCTTCCAGTCTTTGAAGCGTTCGCCTCGGAAATCTTTTTCGCTCAGCTTGTAAGGCTGAATCATGGTGCCCATGGCACCGTCGATGACTAAAATTCTTTTCTCTAACTCTTTACGGATGTCTGCCATACTCTTTGAACGGTGTGCTCTTGATTGATGCGTGTTGTTTATAAAAATGCTTTTCCTTTCAGGCGGGCAAAAAAAAATCCCTTCTGATACGTCAGAAGAGATTATCCATGTTGAATCGACATTTCTAATATTTTTCTGACTTATCTCTCGTGGCAAAAAAAGCCACGGACGAATTGGCACCTTCATCATTGAGCAGGCTCTGGTGTCAGACACAGGAGCCGGGCGCAAGTATGGGTTGCCAAGGTTTCATAGGGCGTGATCCCTCCACCTTTCCGGATAAGCAATGATTGAAAGAACGGTAATGAAAGCCTTTGGGGCTTATTCAGGACAAATATAGTGAGGTTTGATGATGTGGCAAAATGGGGGCTTGTTTTGCCTTCAGAAGAGATTGTTCTTTTATTCTTTTACCGAAGCCGTTTCTCCGCTCTGTTTCTGGCCTTTCGCCCGGAACTGTTTGTAAAAGCCAATCAGCTGTTTGCGGAAAAGCAGGAAAAGAATGATATAGGGAAGCGCCATCATATAGAGGATGGCTTTGTTGATGCCTCCTGCAGCGGAGCCTCCGCCCTGCTGGTCAGACTGGGGGACCAAACGGCACTGAGAGCAGCCCTGGGCATGCAGTGATCCTGAGAGAAGGATTAGCAGCAGGATGCCGGAAAACAGAAAGAGGTATAGGTTTGAGCGTTTCATTCTGTGGCAAAGATACGAAAAGGGGGTGGGAAAACATCAAGACGAGAAGAATCGGAAGGCCTAAGGGAAAACCTTATATATTTCTTTTCGATCCAGAATCCTTGCTAATAACACTACATTCCCCTCATAAAAAAAGCCCAGACGATGATCTCCAATACGGACACGGTAAGCAGTTTTGTGGCCGGTAAGTTTTTTAAGGCTGGGTATTTCAGAAAGACTGTTGGCTGCCTCCAGACGAAGGATAAATTTTCTTACCGCCTCTCTGACATGTTTGACTTTC